>DAOTXG010000095.1:0-2839 GCA_034435515.1 Anaerolineales bacterium | reverse complement strand
TTACCTTCCATCCCGGGCCGCCGCTGTATTCGGGCGACATCGTCAGCCTGGAGATTGACGCCACGCGCGCCGACCCGGCCTGGCAAGAGGCGCTCGTCAACCTGCGCGCTGGCTCAGGCGAAAACCGGCCTCTCGCCACCGTCCGCTTTGGCCGCTTCGGGATCGGCGAACGCGCGCAGGCCACCTTCATCTGGGCTTGGGACACCCAGGGACTCGAAGGGCCGCAGACGCTCGTCGTGACGGTTGACCGGGCGGAGGGGCCGGCCGTGGCGCCGCTCGACGCTGCCGTAGGCGTCACCCTCACCGTCAACCTGCTCCCCGCCGACCAGCGTCCCTTGCCCGAGCCGCTGGCGCGCTGGGCCGAGTCAAGAACCGCGTGCTGCGTCTTCCATTATCTCACCCACACGGCGGCGGCGCGCGACCTGGCGCAAATCGAAGCCGAAGCCGAGGCGGCCATGGCCCGCGTCGAAGGGGCGCTGGGCGTGGCGCGCCGGGCGAAGATCAGTTTCACGCTGTTGAGCCGCCTGCTTGGCCACGGCGGTTTCGCCCGCGAAGACATTTCGATGACCTACATTGACCGCAACCCGGCGGGCAACAACCTGTCCACCGTGTTCGCGCACGAGATGACGCACATTCTCGACCAGCAACTCGCCGGCCGGCGCCCGGCTCTCGTGGCCGAGGGCCTCGCCGTGTATATGGCCGGAGGCCATTTCAAGCCTGAGGACCTGGAGCAGCGCGCGGCGGCGCTCCTGGCGTTGGGGCGTTACATCCCCCTCGCCGAACTCGCGGACGATTTCTACCCGGCCCAGCACGAGATTGGCTATCTCGAAGCCGGAGCCTTTGTCAAGTATCTGGCGGATACATACGGCTGGGAGTGGTTCAAAACGTTCTATGGCTCGTTCGAGGATAACCCCTCCCACAAGCAAATGCTCGATCAAGCCCTGCGCGCCAACTTCTACCGCCGTTTGGACGAGTTGGAGGCGGACTGGCTGGCGCATTTGCGTTCGTTAGTAACCGCTCCCGCGCCGACTCAGGTGGCCGATTTGCGCCTGACGATTGCGCTGTACGCCACGCTCCGCCGCTATCAGCAGGCCGACGACCCCTCGGCCTATTTCCTCACCGCCTGGCTGCCCGACGGCGTGGAGGCGCGGCGGCGGGGCATCACCGCCGACTTCCTGCGCCGCCCGACCGCGCCGGAGAACATCGCGCTGGAGGCCATGCTCGCCGACGCGCAGCGGGCGTTAGGCGCAGGCGACTTTGACGCGGTCGAGACCCGGCTGGCCTCCGTGAACGCCGTGCTCGACACGAACAACCTCTTCGCCGACCCGCTCGCCGCCGATTACCTCCAGATCGTGACGAACTTTTCGGCGCAGGGCTACGAGGTGCAGAGCATTACGCTGGACGAGCAAACCGCCAGAGTCACAGCCATTCGCGCCTGGCCTGAACTGGAGACGTTCACTTTAGATCGCGCCGCCACCGGCTGGAGGACTGTGTATAATCATCAGTAACCAGTAGCCAGATTTCATTCGCCACGCGAAGCGGCCATCTGCTATCTGCTATCTGCTATCTGTTATCTGCCATCTGCCATCCGCTATCCGCTATCTGCTATCCGCTTTTCAGGTTTCGCCTTGTCCTCTTCCGCCTATAAGCTCGTCCTCCTCTTCAAGCAGCCCGACGACCTGGCCGAATTTCAGCGGCGCTGGTCGGAGGAGTTTGTGCCGCTGGCCGAGAAATTGCCGGGGGTGCGCCGCGTCATCGTCAGTCACATAGACGGCGGGCCGGCCGGGCCGGTGGCGTATCACCTGATTCACGAATTGTATTTTGACGATAAGGACGCCCTCACAGCAGCGCTGGCCTCGCCCGCTGGCGTGCGCGCCGGGCAATGCCTGATGAGTTTCGCCGCGCAGACGGCCACGCTCTTGTTTGCCGAGCATATGGAAGATCAACCCCAGCCAGGAGATTAAACCATGCCCTCCGCCAAAAAGCGTTTCCGCGCGACTCTCACGGGCAACCCCGACGCTCCCGATATGGACACCGCAGTCCTCACCGTCCCGTTCGACGTGCATAAAGTCTTCGGCGTGCGCGCCCGCCTCCCTGTGCGCGTCACTATCAACGGCTATACTTTCCGCTCTTCAATTTTCCCGATGGGCGGCGGTAAGCATTACATGGTGGTGAACAAAGCCGCGCGGACCGGGGCGAAGGTCAAAGCCGGCGACACGGTCACGGTCGTGATGGAAAAGGACGACGCGCCGCGCGTGGTTAAAGCCCCGCCCGATTTAGCCCGCGCCCTCCGGGCTAACCCGGCCGCCAACGCCGCGTGGGACAAATTGAGTTATTCCCATCGTAAGGAATACGTGGACGCGGTGACGGAGGCCAGGAAGCCGGAGACGCGCGCGCGGCGGATCGAGAAGACGATTGAGGCGTTGGCGAAGCCGAAGCCCAAACATGGGTAAGCGCCTCGCGCTGAGTTTGCCGTGAAATAACTACTGGTCAGCCAATTCGTTTACGCGAAGCGGTTTCCCATTCGTTGACAGCAAGGCGAACCATCAAAATATCTTTAGTGAACCACTACATGGACGCCTCCCACATTTCCGCTTACCTCCGCGAGCACGACATTCCGGGTGAGGTGATCCTCCTGCCCTCCCACACGCCGACAGTGGAGTCTGCTGCCCGCGCGGTGGGGACGTCGGTCGAGCGCATCGTGAAATCGCTGCTCTTCCTCGCGGACGATCAGCCCGTGCTGGTGATCGCCAACGGCACGGCCCGCGTGGACTACAAGCGCGTCGCCGACTACTTGAACTTGTCGCGCAAACGAGTCAAAATGGCGGATGCGCCGACC
>DAOTXG010000094.1:0-2873 GCA_034435515.1 Anaerolineales bacterium | reverse complement strand
ATGACCGCCAGTTAGTTGCCGCCATGATCGCGGCGACTGACAAGATTAGCGTCAACGCTATTTTGGCCGAACTGGAAAAGAACGGCGGCAAGAGTCAGGTGTGGCTCAATTCGTCCACCAATTCGTCCTCCGAGTACGTCCGAGAAGAACTGACCGGCGCGGCGAAGGGCTTTGTCAAAGTGCAGACCGATATGTCCTCGGCCGCCGCACACGGGTACGTCGTAACAATGCTCCACTGGCGCGCTCACGATCCCCGCGCCCTGCCCAAGAGCGACAAGCCGGAGGACAGTTACTTTTATATCGTCGCCACGGACGGCGAGGATATGCTCGCGCGCTTTGAGCAACGGCTAAACCTGGCTATTCCCTGGCCCATCGGCGCGGAGTGGGCCACGCCCCTGCTCGCGGCTGGCTTGGATCGCCGCCTCGTGAGGCGGCTGAAGACCGTACGCGCCAAAGAGTACACCGGCGCTGGCTTCGCCGAGGGCTTTCGGATTGAACTGAACACCGAAGCCTGGGGCGACGTCCTTTCCGATCTACTCCGGTCAGGGATGATCAGTACATAGAGAGAGCCGGCACATGAAACAATTGACTTGTATGTGGTGTGGCAGCCCCATCCCGGACACACACACCGATAACCAGTGTGATTCGTGTTGGGAATTTACTCGCAGGTTGGACAAGTTTGTGAATCTGAGCGAGGCCGCCCTGAACTTGGTAAAAGACGCTGTGGCAAGGGCGACTCCGCCAAAAACAACACAAAGAGAGGTATAGCGAAGAAATGGATCAGCAACAGGTTGATTGCTCCCACTCGTTCTTTCAGGACTTTGTCACACTGCGTTGGTGGTGCAGCCGATGTAGGCGGCCATTCATCCCACCGACGTTTCCGTGGACGATGCTGCTCCACAAGGACCACAAGAACGAGCATACCATGTTCACGTTTCGGGGGGACGTGAAGGATGGCGACGTCATCCACTGGCCCGATGGAACGACGAACATCATCTGTACCGCCCCGCGAAGGCCGCTCAGGAATATCCGAGGCTAATCGCTAAAGGGCGGGTCTTGCGCCCGCCCTTTTCTTTTGTCACCGCATTAGAACAAGAGTTCTAACATGGAAACACTAACGCCCAGCAAGGCAAAGCGGCTTCTCTCGAACGAGCTTCAACGACTTGGCCTGAACACGAACTACACCGTGCTCTCCTCGCGCACAGTCTCCTTTGTTGACTTAGCGCGCGGCCAGACAATCTTCGTCCGCGTCCACGGCTGGAAGCCTAACCCGCTATGGAGTCAGTTGGAGGCTTTCGCAAAAGCCAACGGCTTCCTCATCGAGTAACCTATGGCCCGTCAAGAATCTCAATCCAAACTCCTTTTCTATCCGACTCCACCGTCACAGGTGGAACTTATATCGTCGTGGGTCTCCATTCGCCCGGAAGTTCTAACGCGCCTCGTTGACCCGTGCGTGGGGGAGGGGGCGGCCCTGCGCTCACTGCGCGACACCTTGTTTTCCAACGGGGGAAAGGTGGAGACCTGGGGGATTGAACTGTCCTACGCCCGCGCGGAGAAAGCCGCGCAGGTGATTGACACGGTTCTGCCGACTACCTTCTACGGCGTGTCGTGGGAGGCCCGCTCGGCCTCGCTTATCTTCAACAACCCGCCCTATGACCTGTCCGACACCGTAGACGAGCGCGGCAAGCGCGTGCGCCACGAACTATTGTTCGCCACGCGCTGCACCCCGCGCCTCGTGCCGGGCGGTCTGCACATCCTCATCGTTCCCAAGCGGATGCTCTCGGACGCGACCCTCACCAAGCACTGGCTGGGCTGGTATGACGACATCTCCCTCTTCCGCTTTGAGGCGAAGGAGTACGAGGCGTTTGGTCAGATTGTCCTCTTCGGTGTGAAGCGGGGCAAATACGAGTTTCCGACTCAGGCCGAGATAGACGCCTTTATGATGTACGGTGAGGGCTTTGGCGAGGTTGACCTCGAACCGCCCGAACTGCGGCCCGGCGATGGGCGATATGTTCTGCCCGAAGCGCCCAAGCATCCACGTTTCGAGTATTCACCGATTAGCGATGAGCAGATCGCGGGCATTGCCTCGCGTATCAATCTGCTGGCCTCGCCCGAGTGGGCGCGCACAACCTACGTGCGGCCCATCGGCGCACCCATCCGGCCGCTCATCCAGATCAAGATTGGGCATCTCTCCATGCTCATCAGCGCGGGCGAGTTGGGTATCGTCCGCATCAAGGATGAGACGACGGGGCAGTGGAGCGTCGTGAAGGGGTCACTCGAAAAAGTTGTGGAGATAGTCGAGAAGGTAATCGAACAGGGCGATGGGAACAAGCCTGACAAACGTTCCCGCGAGGGAACGGAGAAAATCAGTTCCATCATCACGCTGATTGACGCGACGGGCGAGCGGCGCGTGGTCTCCGGCGTGCAGGAGGTGGCCGACTTCATTACGAAGAACGTTGGCCCTCTGAGCGATGCCGTCCTCGAAAAGAACAAGCCGTTTTACGACTGGCAACCCCGGCTCGAGGAGTGGATTTCGTCCGGCCGCCTAGCCCTGGGCCTGCCTCCATTGGCGGGACGCAACAAGCGCGGCTTGTTCGACGTGCAAAAGCACTTTGCCATTGCCGCCGACCGATACACCCGCGAGCATCAGCACGTCATCATCAACGCCGAGATGGGAACGGGGAAGACTGCTGAGGCCATTGCGGCGATGCAACTGAAAGACCGCTGGCCCGCACTCGCCAACGTTCCCGGCCACATGACCGGGAAGTGGTGGCGCGAGGCGCAACAGGTGTCCGATCCCGACCGCCCCATCGTGGCGCGCATCATCACTCAGCCCGCCCGCGCTGAGCCGACCTGGTTCAGCCAGAAGGTAG
>DAOTXG010000093.1:0-2360 GCA_034435515.1 Anaerolineales bacterium | reverse complement strand
CGGCCGCCGACGTTTTCCAGGTCGCGCCGCATCTGCACGGCGCTCTCGGCCACCTGCGTCAGGTCGGCGTGCTCAAAGTTGAACTCCCGGATCGTCTTCTCCATCTCGGAATACAGCAGCGCGTTGCCACCGTGGCCCTGGAACTGGGGCAGGATGCCCAGGCCGTTGAGCGACACCCACTTCGTCCGGCGCATTTCCAGCAGCAAGTCAAAGATGCCAAACGGCCACAGCCGCCCGCGGAGGCGCTGGAGCGCCGCCGAGACGTCGGGGAAGGCGAAGAGGAAGCCGACCACGTCGTCGCCGTGGGTGATGATTTTGATCAGCCGGTGATCGGCCACCAGCATGATGTTGTCCACCACGAACTTGACCTCGGCCGGCGTGAGCGGGTAATACTCCCAATTGTTCACGAAGGCCTTGTTGTAAGCCTCGCCGATGCGCCCGGCCCAGGCGATGAGCTCGCGCTTGCTGGCGAAGCGCTTGACGCGCAGTGTACCGCGCTGCTGCACTCGCTCGGCGATGCTGTGGACGCGCTCTGGCATGTGAAAGGCATCCGCGCCCAGGTAGCAGGAGACAAAATCCACCTCCTTCTCGAACCCCAGCGCTTCGAGCAGGCGCGGGTAGTAATCGTAGTTGTAGTTCATCATCGTCATCATCTGCCGGTGCTCGAAGCCCTCGACCAGGAGGCCGTACCCGTCGAGCGGGCCAAACCCCTTGGGGCCGACCACGCGGTTCAGCCCGCGCGCCCTGGCCCACTCGAAGACCTGCTCGAACAGCACCGCGGCCGCTTCCGCGTCGTCCTCGCAATCGAAGAGGTAGAACTGCGCCTGTCGGGTCTGGTGATATTCGTTGAAAGGGCGGTTTTCGAGCGCGGCCACGCGGCCCACGTCACGCCCGTCGCGCGTGGTGATGAAGAAGTCGGCGTCGGAGTGCTCGTAAAAGGGATGCTTCCGCCGGTTGAGCATCAGCGCGATGTCGCTAATGATCGGCGGCACCCACTGGGGATGATTGGCGTAAAGGCGGAAGGGGAGTTGGATGAAGCGGCGGACCTGGGATTTGGAGCGGGTGTCGAGTTTTGAGACGGTGAGCATTTGCTGTCGCGCGCCTCTGCGGGATAAGGGGTTGCGTTAGTGTGGGGGGAGTATAGCCTCTGTAAGGTGGGAGGCAAACGAGGAAACCAGTTATTTCTGGAGCGATTGACGTGCAATGGGCGGGGCAGTATGATTGCGCCAACAGCGGAGGTTGCAATGACGACAATCACGATACAGGCAATTTATCGAGGCGGTGTGCTCGAACTGGCGGGCAAACTGGACCTGCCAGAGAATACGCCCGTGCGTGTCATGGTCACCCCTATGCCTGTTGCCAATCCACAACAGCCCTCGTCATTTGCCTCCTTGCGGGGCATTTGGTCACATGTGGAGTTCTTGGATTCGATTGAAGACACCCTGCGGAAAATTCGGGCGCAATCTAGCGTGCTCTTGACTTGCGCACGCTAATCGCCGTGCCAGAAATGCACGATCGCCTGATCGTCGCCGAGGCCCACGCTCGCAACGCGACCCTGATTACTCAAGATCAGGCAATTACTGCTTCCGGCCTCGTTCAAACAGTCTGGTAACCACCACGATCTTCCTCCGCGGCTCTCCTGCCCCTTTGTCGAGTCTTCAGGCGGCCCTCCGCCACAAGGCAACCGTTTCAACCCCCCACCCCAACCATCTCCCGAGAGTATTTGTGTTGGCAAAGCCAGCGCAAATCTGCCATGTCTGTGGTGTAGAATGGCGGAAGCCAAAGTCCCCCTTGAGCCTGCGCCACCGCCCTGCGGTCTTCAGGAGCATCCCCTATGAGCAAACCCAAAGTCCTCGTCGTCCCCTATACCCGCAAGATCAGCCGGATTTTCTCGCCGGCGGATTGGGAGCGATTGCATTCCACTGCGGATGTCGTCTGGGGTAAAGATGATCCGATACCTCCCGCGGAATTTGAAGCGGCGCTGCCGGAGGCGGTCGCCATCGTCCACGGCGAATGGATGTACGGCGGGGCGGAGACGCTGCAGAAAGCGCCGAAACTGCGGGCCGTCCTGGAAGTGATGGGCGCGCACAGCCATCCGGGCTTCGACCACGAGTATTGCTTTGACCATCGCATTCGGGTGTTGAGCTGCGCGCCTGCCTTCGCGCCCCAGGTCGCCGAAATGGCGCTGGGCCTGGCGCTGGCCGCCGCGCGCGACATCCCACTTGGAGATCGGCTCTTCCGCGCGAACCGGGAGCAATACTCCAGCGTGGGGAACGCCGGCGCGTTTTTGCTGTCCGGCAAGACGATCGGGCTGGTTGGCTTCGGGTCCATCGCCCGCCAATTGAAGAGCCTGCTGGCGC
>DAOTXG010000092.1:0-4843 GCA_034435515.1 Anaerolineales bacterium | reverse complement strand
TCTGTAGGCTGGTCTTCTCGACTTTTGAATCAGAGGACACGTCCGATACGACCCAACGCCTGCTTGAAGAAGGCGCACGCCACGCGCCGGAGGACCCCGGCTTTTTGAATCCGCGAATTTGCGCTAATCCTCACGAATGAACCTGACGCTAGGCAATTTTGGCGCGGGCGAGCAGGTCTGGCGGCGGAGAGCGGCGCGGATGTGGTCTTCGCGTTTCATGTTGACTCTTGGAGAGTATAGCATACAATAATAACAGGAGTCTATCGAATCACAAGTTATTGCGCCCCGTCACCGACCAGGGAAAAAAGAACGGCGGTAGGAGGGACCAGGGCCGCGCGGGTGTGCGCGGGCGCAATCACCAGCGCATGAAGCAGAACTGGCTACGGGGCGGCAGGTCAAACGTCCGGGAGTCGAGAAGGATCGGGTCAGACTTTGGTTGAGGCACAGACCCGCCAGTCTGCTTATGCGCGGACCGTTAGGCGTTTGAGAATCGAGGAGTCAATGAATCAATCAGAAGTTGAGGCGTTTGTGGCTGGAATGGAAAATGTCCAGCGAGAAGAGAACTACGGGTACGTGTTTTTCTTCGTAGGTGATGACCACCGTCTATCCTTTGTAACGATTGCCAACTCCGACAATGATTGGGACAACGTATCGAACCTCAACCGAGAAGGAGTGTTTCGGGTCAATATCGGAATAAGCAAGGAGACGTTCAAGAATCTGATCGTCAAATCCGATGATGGACTCGTTGACTATTCGATACTGAACACCTTCCTTCCTCACCCTGAATATGCAAAGCAAAACTTCGTCTGCATACTCAATCCATCTGGCGAAAACATCGAAACAACAAAACAACTGATAGCAGAGGCACATTCCATTGCAGCAAAGCGACTCAAACGCAAAGTGAAGAAGTAGCGTCTTGCACTACGCCTTTTTACCGCTGCAGATTTGCGTCGAGGCTTGATAGTCGTTAACTTTCATTATGGGAACATGAGTTCAAAAAGCGTTTATGGGCTATTAAATGGCAAAGTCTGTTTGCCATAACCGCCTAACACGGCGTGAAGCGGACGGTGGGAATTCGGGCGCATTTTGGCGATTTCTGCGCGGGTGTAGAATTCTGGCAGAGCAGGCTCCCGGTCCGCCCCACCGCCGCTTACGCTTGCCGTTAGGCGGTTGTCTAGCAAAATTTTGGTATCTGTTTTTCAAATTCGATTTCAGCTTTCGTGAGTTCGGAAATCAATTTATTCCATCTTGACAAAGTGGAACATGTGTTCTATTATTTAATTCTTGACATTAATGGTCATCACATTCAATTGGACTTTTGACAAAAAAGTGAGAACTGCTTCAAATCAGAGGCATGAACCACAACGAACATGCCACTCAACTGAAGCAGTTCCGGCAAGCAGTTTACCAGAACTTTAACAAACGAGCCGATACCCTCCTGGAGCTGCTGGATGCGCTCAGCAGTAACACTTCGGCCCAATCGGTCGTTGAATTGAGCCTGAACCCGGTGTTCCGGCGCGAGTACAGCGCCTTGTTCACGGCGCTGGATGAATGGGAACCGGCCCAGGCCGACAAAAACCTGGCCCAACTGGCAGCGCCTTACCTGCCTAAACCGGCCCGTCTTCCGTTTTGGCTGATGGGGACCGATGTCACGCCTCAACCGCGGCTGCATGCCCGAACGCTGGCAGATCGCAGTTACGTGCATCAGCCCAACTTGCTCAAGAGCCAGAAGCCCATTACGATCGGCCATGCGTATTCCAGCGTGGCGCTGCTCCCCGAAGAAGAAGGCGAGCATGGGCCGGCTTGGGTCGTGCCCTTGAGCGTGCAACGGGTAAAAAGCAGCGAAGACAAGGAACTGGTCGGGGCGCTGCAAATTCATGTCAAGCCTCGCCTAAAGAGGGCCGGGCCGCCTCGGCTAAAGAGGGCCAGGCCGTGGGGCGTGGCCGGGAATAAATCTCCGGGCGGATACGAAATGGGGTGAGGCGTGGGGTTCACAGCCTTGAGCTTCACCGCCGTCTTACGCGGGAGCGCTTGTCCGCCGGTCCACCGGGTCAAGGGCGTGTTGCGCCGTGCGGAATAAATCGGGCGGGTGTTCGGTGTTGGGGCGTCCCCCAGTGCTTTCGGGGGACGCCCCAACGCCGCGCCCGGCTTTATGCCAAACGGTCGGAGACCCTTGACGCGGCGGCCGGCGGACAGACACTCGCGAGCGGGACGGCGGTGAAGCGTCATGCGGCCAGTTCCGGCGATAGGGCGACCTCCTCCAGTTGCCGCCGGCCTCGGGCGCGGTAACTGGCTCCGGTGATCAGGATGACGTGGGCGCGGTGCGCCAGGCGATCCAGCCCGGCGCTGGCCAGGAGTGGATTGGCGAACCAACTCGTCCACTCGGCCGGCGCCCGGTTGCTGGTGAGCAGGATGGCGCCCTCGCCGGCGTAGCGCTCGTCGATGACGTCATACAGGTCTTCGGCGTTCTGCGGGGTCAGGGGCTTGAGGCCGAAGTCGTCGATGACCAGCAGGCCGGGGCGCACGTACAGCGCCAGGCGCTTGTCGTAGGTGTTGTCGGCGCGCCCGGCGTGCAGGTGGCGCAGCATCTTGTGGGCGTTGGTGAAGACCACGTCGAAGCCGCGGCGCGCCGCTTCGTGGGCCAAGCCCTGGGCCAGGTGGGTCTTCCCAACGCCGGTTGGGCCGCAGACCAGCACGTTGCGGTGCTCGCGGATGAAGTTGGCTGTGGCCAGGTCGTAGATGAGCTGGCGATTGAGACCGGGGTTGAAGGTGAAGTCGAAGGTCTCCAGGGTCTTGTCGGATGGCAGGTCGGCGCGGCGCACCCGCAGCGCCAACTGCTTCTGGGCGCGCCGCTCGACTTCATCTTCCAGAAGCCGTTCGAGGAACTCGTCGTAGCGCCAGCGCTCGTCGGTCGCCTGGCGCATGCGGGCTTCGAGCGTATCGAGGATGCCGGACAGCCGCAGCGCCTTGAGCTGCGGGATGAGGTGCTGTCTCAGTTCCATGCCACCCCTCCCAGGATCGCCTCGGCTAGTTCGTGCGCCGGACGGGCAAACGTGAGCGGCTGATCGGCCGGGACGCTAGGGGCCGGTCGGGTGAAGGCGCAGGTGTCCAGGCCTGTGGCCAGGATGCGCCGCAGCGCCGGCAGGCCGGCCTCGCCAAAGGCCAGGCCGCGGGTACAAGCCGCTTCGAGCCGGGCCGGGGTGTAGGTGTCAGCCAGGGCCAACACCCGCAGGGCGGTGCGCAGGCGATCCACCGGCCGGCTGGCCAGGAGTTCGGCCACCACCTGGGCGGTGGCCGGGCCGATGGCTTCAGCGTCGGTCTGGCAAGAAGCGCGCGTGGCGGTCAGGCCGCGGACCTTCTCCGGCGGCAGGTGGTCGAGTTGGGTCAGGCGCTGGCCGGGCGTCTGCGCGCGGGTGTGAGTGGCAGCCAGGGTGAAATCGCTGGCAAACAACCGGACCTCGCGCAACCCGGCGCGCAGCCACAGGGTCTGGCCGACCAACCGGCTGGGCGCCGAGTAGAAACTCTTCTCGAACACGACGTGGCCGTCGCGGTGGAGCTTGACCTGTTTCCACACGGCCGGGTCGTAGGGGGTGGTCGGCAGGGGCAGGAGCTGGGCGCGTTCGACCTTCTCGAAGCGGGCCAGCGGCGCTTCGTGCGTGGTGCCGTGGTCGCGCAGTCCGGCCTTGGTCAGCAGCCACTGGCACACCCGCTGGTTGGCGTCCAGCAGCGGGGTGTGGGGCGGCAGCAGCGGCATGAAGCTGCTCTGGACATAGCCCACCCCGCCCCGTTCGACCTTGCCCTTGTGACGGGGGGTGGCCGGCAGGCACGGGTCGATGAGAAATCCGTAGTGCTCGGCGCACTCGCCATAGGCGCGCTGCACTTCCGCATCGCGGTCGTGGGCATAGGCCCGAAGGATCGCGGGCTTGAGATTATCAATCACCAACCGCCGGGGCACGCCCCCGAAGAAGTCGAAGGCGTGCTGATGGCACAACAGCCAGGTGGGCAGCTTCTGGTCGAAAACGAACTCGACGTACTGATGGCGCGACCAGCCCAGCACCAGGCTGAAGGCCCAGGTGCGGCGCAGTTCGCCCGTGGCCGGGTCCACCAGGGGCGTGACTTCGCCGAAGTCCACCTGCCCGACCTCGCCCGGCGGGGTCTCCACCCGCCCAAAGACCTCCGGCGGCTGGGTGGCGCGCAGTTTCACCGTCATGCGCCAGACGGCCGCCTCGCTGGCGGTGAACTCGGGGTGTTCGCACAGCTTTTGGTGGATCAGCCCCGGCCGCCAGCCTTGCTTGAGCAGCTGGTCGATCTCGTCGCGGTAAGCTTCGACTTTGGAGTGGTGCTGGGGTGGGGGGGCGGCCTGGTCGAGGGTGGCCGCGGCCAGGGCGTGCAGGGCCGCCAGGTCGGGCAGCGGGTCGGTGCCGAGCAACTCCTGCGCCGCCGCCCACCGGCGGTACTTGCCCACGGTCTTGCGATCGAGGTCCAGGGCGCGCGCCACCGACCGATCTTTCTCGCCGGCGCGCAACCGGCGTAACAGGGTATGCAGGTCCATCGTCTTCAGTCTCTCTTTCATCACGGGCTCCTCACGGGTAAGATGCCCGTGAGGATACCCGCAGTGGGGAGACTTATGTTCGGCCACTGGCCCAGTTCGGGCGAGGCTGCCTGGCCCACTTTCGGTGAGGCCGCTGGCCCAGTTTGGGTGAGGCGGGTTGGCCCACTCTGGCTGAGGCCGCCTGGCCCAGTATAGGGTGAGGCGTGACATACTGTCGCATCTGGCCTATCTTCAACTCTGGGTGGCCCGTCCTGTTGCCCAGGCCGTTCCACGCCCGTGGGAAGCGGCGCC
>DAOTXG010000091.1:0-4082 GCA_034435515.1 Anaerolineales bacterium | reverse complement strand
CCGGGCCTGCTCGACCGCCTGTTCCCCGCCCGCGACAAAACGACAGGCAAATAGAACATCACTCAGGTCTTTTGCCACGAATTACGCGAATTGGCGCGAATTTTCGGGATAATTCGTGCAATTCGTGGCGAGAGAAATTGCGCTGGTCTATTTCCGGCAAAGTTTCAGAGCAGTCGACGAGGCGCATGTCGTTTTTAATTCAATCTCTTTTGCTGGCCGGTGAGCCGGGAAGCCTCATCTATAACCTGGTTCTACTGGCCGTGCTGGGCTGGGCGGCGAGCATGGCCGCGCGCCAATGGCGGCGCACGCGGGAGGCGCTGGAGGCTCGTTTGGCCGTGGTGGTCTCCGGCCTGCTGTTGTTGCGCCTGCTGATGTTCGGCGTGTTTCTGCTGGGGGCAGCCTCGATCCTGGACCCGCTGCTTTCCATCCCGCCGCTGGCGCGCGCCGCCTCGGTCCTCAACACAATCCTCATCCTCCTTTTGCTGGCGTTTCCCGACCCGCACCGCCCCGCCGATCTGGCCGCCGCCGGCCTGGCCCTGTTGACGCCGCTGGCAGCCCGGGTCGCGTGGTCTTATTGGAGGCAGGCCGTGGCCGCGGGCGCGGCGTTTTACAACGGCTCGCCGCAAGAGACGATCTGGGAGATCGTTCAACTCGGCGGGTTGTTCGCCGGGCTGGCGCTGGTAAGCGCGCGGCGGAAAGCGGATTGGCCGCTGGGCCTCAGCCTGCTGACCGTCCTGCTCATCGGCCACATCATCCACTATCTATTCCCGCTGGCGGGGACAAACGTCCCCGGCGCGGTGCATCTGGCCGAGATTGTGGCCTACCCGATTTTGGCCGTGATGATCTACCGGCGCGCGCGGCCTCCTGGCGTCGAAGGGGAGGACGCAGCGCCGGCCGAGAGTGAGCCATTCCCTGTTGTCGCTAACGAGCTGGAAAGCGTCAGTTGGGTCGTGCAAAGATTGGAGCAGCGTCAGGCGGCGGCGACGCCAGGGTCAGCGACCGCTTCCGCGTCACCTGGCGCGGGAGGGGGGGTATCGCTGGCGGCGCTGCGCGCAGCGCTGGTGGAGGCTCAGACCCGACTGGCTGAAACCGAGCGGCGGCTGGCTGAGGCGCTGCAGGAGCACGCGGCAGAGAATGGCGGCAATCACGCCCGTGAGACGCCGCCCGGAGCGGGCCTCTCACTGGCTGCGGGTGTGAGCGTTGCCTCCTGCCCCCGGCTGGGATTGTCTACCGATCCGAATACCCAGCACATATTTGCCTCGCCGGACAACCGCTGTTATGCGCTGACCCCGCCGGCGCAGATCACGTTGATCCATCAGGGCACCTATTGCCTGACCGACGGTTACGAGCGCTGCCCGGTCTTCAGCGGGCGGAACGTCCCGTCTAAATCGCCCATTGGATAGTTACGTGTGGTAATCACCCGGCTCGAACGGCGGGGAACGCTGACTTCGCTGAAAAGACGCTGACACCTGCACTTGCGCGCAGGCCGTCTCGCCCCGGCGGGCTCGCGGCCCGGACGGGGTGCAAGTGTGGCGCTGATTATTTCTTTAATCATCATCAGCGAAAATCAGTTTGATCAGCGTCGTCAGCGTTCAAAAGAACGTCGGGCAGCATACGTTAGGGGGCGCGGAATTTGAGCGTCACGTCTGTATCCCGCGTCAGGTTCATTTCAAGCGTCCAGGCGTCGGCTTCCCAGACGCCCTCCGGCTCGGCCTCGACGACTTCTGCCCCAGGCGGCAATTGAACACGCAAGGAGAAGGGCAGGCTGCGCACGCCGGGCTGCTTTTGAAAATGGAAACGGTAAACCAAAGCGTCGCCCTCCGCCGTCACCGCGCCGGGCGCGAGTGCGTATTCGAACGCGGTGGTCAGAGCGGAGTTGAAAGGTACGACCATGAAGACGCCGAAGGTTTGCGTGTTGTTTTCGCCCTGCTCAACGCGGACTTCCCCCGGCACGGGCGCGCCGCCTAGCATCCATTCGCCCGGCACGTCGTGCGGCGTGGCGGAGAGCAGGCTCGTCCCCGGCGGGGTGTAGACGCGCAGATAATTCCAGTAACAGCGCTGGACGAGGTAGTCGTAGTCGCGGAACTGCGCCGGCCGGGGAAAGTGCTGGCAGGGCAGCGCGCCCGTGGCCGGGTTTATGTGAGTCACGGCGAGCCGGGCGGTGGGGGCCTCGGGCGTCGTCAGGTCAACCGCGTAGCGTAACTGCCTTTGCACGACGAGGTTCGTCTTGTTGTACCCCGTATTCGTGTCTACCACCATCAGGTAATCGCCGTCTCCAGGACGGAGCGCCCCGTCCCAGCCCTGGGCGGCGAGTTCCACCGCCAACCGGCCTTTCAGCCACAACAGGATGTGCCGTTCGTCCAGCGCCCTGAGCGTCGCCCGGCCCAAATCCAGCCACGACACCCGCCCGACCTTCTCTACCATCGCCGCGGCCATGTGTTGGATGAAATCCTTGCGGTGCAGCGACCACTCTCGGTACGGGCCCTGAGCCGGGAGGTTTGCCCAGACGGCCTCGTGCACGTAGTCAATGACGTTATCCGCGTCCACCGTCTCGCCGTCGGGGAGGGTGAGCGGGCCGAGGACGCGCAGCAGGATTTGCACGGCGGCCTGGTTCAGAGCGATGACGCCGTCCAGGCTCTCGCCGGGCCGGGTGAGGTTGTACAGGGTCTCGGCCCGCGCCGCCGAGGTCGGGAAGTCCGGCGACCAGTTGGAGTCGCGCAACACCCACTGATATATACCCATGTATTGGATGATAGGCCCAGGAGGGGTGGGATAGCGATGGGAGAAATCGTCAACCTGAGTAGAGTTCTCGAACCTGAGATGAGTAACCTCGCCGTGGTCGAAGGTGATCGTCCCCACGGCGGTGATGAATCCGCCGGTCGCGCGCAGCTCGTCCTCGTTCTGCACCAAAACAAGATACGTGCGAGGCCGGTCGGCGCCCAGGAGAGAGGGAGTTTCGCTCAGGAGGGCGAGGCCGCTGCGCCAACGCGGGAGCAGAGGGTCAATTTTCTCGACGAGGGGGCGGACTTGGGGCGAGAGCCTGTCGGCATCGAAGCGGGCGCGGGCGGCCTCGGCCCCGGCGAGCGCCTGCTGCGCCTGCGTAAAGCGGATTTGAGCGGCGGCGAGATAGTTCACCGTTTCACGGCGGGTGGGATGAGCGCCCTCGCCCCAGGCGGCCCAGATAAACGGCAGGAGGCCGTTGTACGTTTCGTCGGCGGCGATGGCGAGGCTGCTCCCCCAATCGAGCAGCGGCCCGGCATGGCGCAGGTCGGGGCCATAGCCGGGCAGCCAGGTCAGCAGGGGGGCCAGCCACAGCCAGGGTTCGACCTCGGCCCGCAGGGCCAGGAGGTCGCGGCGGGCGGCGGCAATCGGGACGCCAGCCGCGGCGAGGCCCTCCGCCGTCGGGTCAGAAACGATGGCTTGCAGCGCGGAAACTTCGGCGCGAATGGACCGGGTGAGCTGCACCATGCGCAGCACTTTCCAGTTTAGCCAGACCAGCGAGGACAGGAGGAGCACGGTCACCAGGCGGCGCGCCAAAATGAGACCGCGCTTCGACCGGGCAACCGGCACGCGAGCGAGGCGTGGGGCGGAGGTTGGCGGGCGTGAGCGTTGAATCATGGAGCAGGCGGCAGGTCTGGCCGGCGTCCCTGGCGCTCATCCTGGCGGCGGCTTACGGCTTCACCCTGGCGCCCGGCCTCACCTGGGCCAACCAGGGCAATGACGGCGGGGACCTGATCGCCGCCGCGGCGACGCTGGGCGTGGCGCATCCCACCGGCTATCCGACCTATCTCATCCTGGCGCATATTTTTCAATGGCTGCCCTTCGGGAACCTCGCCGGGCGCACTGCGCTGTTGTCGAGCGCCAGCGCGGTGGGCGCTGCGCTGGCCGTGCGCGCCTTGATTATAAGTCTGCGCCCGGCGGAGGGCGACGCTTTGGCGAGCCAGCTGGCGGGCTGGTGCGGCGGCCTCGCCCTGGGCCTCTCGGCGCTTGTCTGGTCGCAGGCCGTCATCGCCGAAGTCTACACGCTTCACGCGCTGGGCCTGGCCCTGGCGCTCCTGGCCATTCGACGGTTAGCCGATTCG
>DAOTXG010000090.1:0-7636 GCA_034435515.1 Anaerolineales bacterium | reverse complement strand
CTCCAAGAATCACCAGACCCTAAGGGTCTCTGAGACCCTTAGGGTCTGAGTCACCCCACCGGCATCTTCATCCACCCGGACGTATTGTGGAAGTTGACGACTGCGCCGCCGGGCGGGTTGAGCGCATCGCAGGCCGCGCGTTCTTCGTCGCTCAACCTCATCTCCAGCACCGGCAAAAGTTCCTGCAGCTGCTCCAGCGTGCGCGGGCCGTAGATGGGCGCGGCGACGCCCGGCTGGTCTTTGCACCACAGCAGCGCCAATTGTCCCGGCGTCTTGCCACCGAAGGTGCGCGCGATGGCCGTGAACTTTTCCCCGATCCCGATCCCACGCGGGGTGATGCGCTCGGCGTAGATGCTGCCCATCAGCCGCGCGGCGCGTGAATCGGGCGGCAGGTCCCGGTCCGAGGCGTAACGCCCGGCGAGCAGGCCCTGCGCGATGGGCGCCCAGGGGATGAGCGCCAGGTCGTAGCGCAGCGCCAGCGGGACGAGCTCGTTTTCGATGCGGCGGTCGAGCAGATTGTAGGGCGGCTGTTCGCTCACGTAGCGCGCGAAGCCATACCGCTCGCTGGCCGCCAGCGCCTCCATCACCATCCAGGCCGGGTGCGTCGAGCAGCCAATGTAGCGCACCTTGCCCACGCGCACCAGGTCGGTCAACGCGCCGAGCGTCTCGTCAATCGGAATCTCCGGGTTGGGGCGGTGGATTTGATAGAGGTCAATGTAATCCGTGTTCAGACGGCGCAGCGAGTCCTCGCACGCCTTGACGATGTGCAGGCGCGAGTTGCCTTCGTCGTTCGGCCCCTCGCCCATCCTGCCGTGCACTTTGGTGGCGAGAAAGACCCGGTCGCGCCTGCCCGCCAGCGCCTGGCCGACGACGACCTCGCTCTGTCCGGCGTTGTAGACGTTGGCCGTGTCCACGAAATTGATCCCCGCGTCGAGCGCGGCGTGGACGATGCGGATCGAGTCCGCTGCGTCCGTCACGCCCCCGAAATTCATCGCGCCCAGGCACAGCGGCGACACGCGCACCCCCGTGCGACCAAAGAGACGATAGTCCATGAAAATTCCTCCTGACTTAAGCAACACGTATTACGTATTGCGTATTGCGTAAAAACAACCAGAGATTCCCTGTCAGCGGATACGCAGCGGATTAGCGGATGCACTGAACCTGCTTTCAGCAGGTTTCCCCGTTTCAGCCGCCGATTTCAATCGGCGGGGCTCTGTCAGCGGAGATTCCCTGTCAGCGGATTGCCTCCGGCATAGCGGCTTAGCGGATGCGCCATCGTAACCGTAGTAACGACTCTGCGAAGCGCCCCTTTGGGGTCAGTCGTTACTGCTCCGTTGACGCCGAACCTCATCGCGCCAAAACAGAGTAATAGCGTTACTTCCGCAGCAGGGACAGATAAACCCGGAACGGCTTAATGATGATTTCGTCCACATGCTGCGCGTTGAAATCCCGGTAGGCGCCTTGGGCCGCCTCCCAGTCGCCGTGGCCGTCCACGCCATAGTACGACCAGACCCACGCCCCGGCGTAGCAATTGTTGTAAATGCCGTCGAGGAGCGCACTGAGGGTGCGCCCCGTGTCCGCCAGCGCGTCCGCCGGCAGTTCGCCGACGACTGCCGGCTTGTCAAGACCTGCGGCGGCCCAGGTGTTGAAGAGGGGCGAGTACGACCAGAAAACCTCGTCGCCGTTCATCCAGCCGTAATAATGGATTTGATAGAAGTCGAGATAGCCCTGGGAGGCGTAGGGGGTGAGGGCCGCGTCGGACCACCAGTTGCCCACCGCGCCCAGCGCCCCGTCGCTGTTCCACTTCAGGCTGGCGCTGCCAAGCGTCACCCACTGGTTCGAGTTCTGGTGAATGGCCGCGGCCACTTCCGCCACAAAGCGGCGCAGATCGGCCAGCGAGACCGGCTGGCTAATGCCCGGATTCACTGACCCCGACTCGGCGATGCCCCATTCCGGCTCGTTGATGATGTCCCAGCCCAGCACGTTGGGATGTGTGCCAACCGTATAGGTCGTGCCGCTGATTGGATGTTGCAACATCGGGATCAAGGCGTTGCCGATGAACGACTGCCTTTTCACTGTCTCGACGATCAGATCGCGGTGGCCGCCCGCGTGTTCGCCCCGCCCGCCTGGAGTGCTGTCGTCGTACAACATGTCGAAGCTCCACAAGTTGAACACGAGGTAGATATTGCTTTGGGCCGCGATTTGAATGGCGTCTTCCAGGCTGGGCAGAAACTGGGCGTCGAGACCGGTCACGTTTCCGCCGTTGGCCGAGTCGAATTCGGGCGCGCCCCGCCCGTCCGCGAACACCCACCACCGGACCGTATTGGCGCCGGCGGCCTTCAGCGCAGCAAACATCCCCTTGGTTGCCCCTTGGCTGTACGTGTGCTGGCCCCACTCCTCGACGGTGCCGAAATCGGCCCCAAAACCGCCGTTCTGCCACGGCACGTTGGCCCCAGAGAGAAACCAATGCCCGCCAAGCCAGGGAACGAGGCGCGTGGACGCCGGAAGGCTACAGGAGGTCTGAGCGGGGGCGGCCAATGGCCCCGGCCCGGTGAGGCCGAGCAAGGCAAGGGCGAAGATGAAACGCAGCCGCGCCAAAGAACACATTTACGCCACTTGAAACACTTTCATCACCTCGTCCCCGTAATGATTGATCACCTTCACCGCGATCTTGCCCGTCTTGGGCGGGTCAAAGGGGAAACTTTTGGTCGAGTATAAGGCCGACCAGGCGGCCTCGTCAATCTCGGCGCGTAGCGCGCGCTTGAGCTTCTCGTACGGCTCGTCCGCGCCGGTGAAGTAGGCGTGGCGGACGAAGAAACTCTCGCCGTTGTAGTCCGTGTCTATGAACCAGCAGGCGATGTCGTCGGTGGAACTGGAGCGAATCTGCCCGGTCGTCGGGTCGTACACGTCCACGCCCTTGACGGCGACGACGATCTTGCCGGGCGACACGCCGGTCGCCCCTACCCGATTCACCTCCACGTCCGGCTCGCCGAAGACCATGAACAGGTTGCCCGCGCCGGTCTTCTTGAGCAGTTCGTCGCCCATCGCCAAATCGGGGTTCATGCGCGCGGTGAGCACGGTGAGCTTGCCGTAGCGCCTGACTTCTTCTGAGACGTGCGGGTCGAAGGCGAAGCCGCACACGATGAGCAGGTCGAAGCCCACGCCCTGCACGGCCTCTTTGGCGGCGTCTTTGATCAGGTCCGGGCCGACCGTGCCGTGCTCCGGGCCGATGCACACGGCGACGCGCTTGACCCTCACCCCCGGCCCGGTCTCCGACCGTCCCGTCTCCTTCGCCGACGGGAGAGGGGAGTCAACCTCCGTGTACTCGCCCGCCGCGTGCAGCCACGTCCCGGCGTATGGTTCCAGTCGGTCGAACTTCAGCCGTTCTTTCTTCACCGTGTTCTGGACGCCGGCGGCCTTCAGGTTTTCGATAATCATCGCCTCGAACTGGCCGACGCTGGATTGCTTCTGACTCTCAGCCTCGGCAGCCGGGCGCTCCTCGTCAGTCGAAAGCACGCGGTGCGGCGAGAGGCTTTCGACCGTGAACGGGCCGGCGACGCGGATGCGCTTGTTGTCTTCGTAGGGCGGGTCGTAGAGCAGCTCGGTGTCGGCGCGTTTGGCAATTGCGGAGTCAATCTCCTGCTGGCGTTCGCGGCGCAAGTCCCACCATTGGCCGTGCAGAGCCTGGAGACCTTCGGGGTCTCGGAGACCCCGAAGGTCTGGCAGCTCGCGCGGAATCTCCCACTCCTCCCACGCTTGTTTTGCCAGTTTGTTGATCTGGGCGCGCAGCGGCTCGAGTTGCTCCTGCCACCGGGCGTGGATGGCGTCTATCTCGTCGTTGTTGGCGATGGACTTGAGCGTGATGTGCGGCACGCGCTTGTAGACGAAGCCGCGCTTGATGTCGCCGCCTTCGGCGGGAGAATTGGAGACCAGAGATTGGAGATTGCCGGAAAGCTCGGCTTCTTTCCGGCGGCCCTCGGGCGAGTCAGCCAGAATGTAGTAGGGGAAGCGGGCGGCCATCAGGCGCGTGCGGGCCAGCGCGATGGCGACGCGCGAGGTGTCAAGCGTGATCCACCGCCGGCCCCATTGCTCCGCGACGTAAGCTGTTGTGCCACTCCCACAGTTATGAACTGTGCAAACTTCAGTTACGAATGAATTGTCGCCTTCAACCATGAGGTTATAAACACCTTCGTCTGTTTCCTCATAAGTCAGCGACTCAATCTTTGCCCATAAATGAGCGCGGTTACGAATCCAACCCACCTTATCTTGATGAAAATGTGAACCGTTGATTGGCGACTCTGTTTGCAGAATGTTTGCCATTTGGGGCAGATGTCGCCCATAGACCGCTACGGTAATGATGTCATGTTTAGAAGGGAAAGCATTAGGACGTGGGTGTGCGGCTGTCCTGCCAACAGTGGCAACAATCCCATGCCGCCACAGCAGGCGGCTTATTCCGTCTGAAAGACTTGGCGAAATACTCCCGCATCGGAAGCCATCACGGTAAGTATTGCCATCGCCATCAAAGTAACCGCGCAGTAACTCTGCTTGTGCGGCTAAGCTCTCATGTTGTACCCACTCAGGGATAAATTTGTTCTGCGCGCCCTTTCCAAACTGAGCGAAGAAGCGCACTGCTGTGCGTGAGTTGAACCGAATCTTATAGGCATATCCAGTCCCTTTTTCGTTGAATCGCCTGCCCGCCTGACAACCAAATATGCGGGGTATCGAGTGTTGCACAGCCTCAATTAGGCGTGTCTCTTTTTCGTGAAAACAGAAGCAGACAGAGTACTCCGACAAAAAACCCTCTGCCAAATAAAGTCCCACAAGATAAGCCAGTTCGGGCGACAGCGTTTCGTGATGACCGGTTGATGCATCGCATACGACATAATCGGATACGCGCAAGTCGCCTGCAGCTATCCATTCCTCACGATAGGCATCGCGAGGTGTGCCGCAGTCCATGTAACGTTTTATAATGTGATGCTTGCATTCATCCACGGCGTGGCAGACTCGTCCATCCAAACAATTTACCGTATGCACTGCTCGCACAGGATGATCTGCCGTTACCCACAACGTTTGATAATGTCCCCGTCGCTTGATTCCAACCATCTTGCCTGTATAGTGTCTTCGCATGGCTCGTAACACACGCTGATACTGTCCCGTGTGCGTCAATACCGTCTCCCCCGCCTGAATCTCTTCAATGGGTTTTAATCCGCTGGCCGTCACCACAAGTGCCCCCGCCCGCAAACAAGTGGGGTCGAGGACGAGGTCGCCGGGGTCAGTGGTCATGAGGAGGCAACGCTCAATGACTTTGGTGGACGTTTGAACAACATATACCTTGTCGCTTACCCCTGTGTCATCCCAAAAGTTGGCTAAAGGGGTAGCGGCGAAATCATCAAAATAACGGGTGTATCGTAGAGTCTCATCTCCGATCACTATACGATTGCTTCTTATCAGTTTTTGGAAACCGTCTCGATTTGTCTTCCAGTTCGTTCTAAAAAACTTCCGCCCTTCAAACTCCACCTCAAAGGTGGTGCTGTTACTGGAGCTTTCCGAAATAAGAGCTGTGTATTGGAAAAGGCGCGCTCCTTGCGCCAACAGAGGTTTTACGATGTTAGGGTTGTTTTTCTCTTCAGAAGTGAGTGGTCTATGATCCCCGTCCGGCAAGAGAATTTGATCGTATCTCTCACCTGTGCCTTTGCCAATTCCAATTTCTTTCTCAATCAATAGTGGGCGATATTTGGCCTTATCGTACTCCTTCGAATACCAAAGGATATAGTCGAAAACCGAGTCAAGATAGCGCGAGCCTTTTAGCCCCGTCTTTTTGACGGCAATGATTGATATGAAATTCTCACTCCCAAACACCTCGTCCAACACACTCCGCACCAAATGGACATTCTCATCGCCAATCTGCACGAAGATACTGCCGCTCTCGGTGAGCAGTTCGCGGGCCACGGTCAGCCGGTCGCGCAGGTAGGCCAGGTAGGAGTGGATGCCCAACTGCCAGGTGTCGCGGAAGGCTTTGATTTGTTCGGGCTGGCGGGTGGCGTCTTCGGCCTTGCCGTCCTTCACGTCGCGCTTGCGCGTGCTCACCTGCCAGTTGGAGCCGAACTTGATGCCGTAGGGCGGGTCAAAGTAGATCATCTGCACTTTGCCCTTCAGCCCCTCCTTCTCGGCCAGCGAGGTCATCACCAGCAGGGAGTCGCCCAGGATCATACGGTTGGCCCAGTTCTGCTCGTGGCGGTAGAAGTCAATCAGGTCTTCAAAGGGGAGGCCGTTGAAGTCGGAGAAGAGGGCCAGCTGCGCGCCAGCGCCCTCACCCCCGGCCCCTCTCCCGACGACGGAACGGCTGTCGTCGGGAGAGGGGGGATGAGCGCGCACATTTTCGACGATGGCCTGGAGGTGAATCTTCTCCTGAATGTAGATAGGCACAGCGGGCACGGCGAGGTCGGCGCGGTCCTGCTCGTCCTTGCCCTTCCACACTAACTGCGGGTCGAGCGACGGGTCGCGCGGGTAGAGGACGGTCTTGGGCTGCTTCTCGTCGTCGGCCACGAAGTCGCGCAATTCCTCGGTGGGGATGTTGGCGCGCTTGTCCTTGTGTTTCACGACCTCGATGGGCGTGGCGAGGCGGGGCGCTTTGGCTTTGGCCGCGGCGCGGGCGGGCTTGGCGGGTTTCTTTGTAGCAGGCATATCAATTCATCCTTACACTAACGACTAAAGTCGTTATTACCATGAACCTCGTCTCTCGTAGTAACGACTTCAGTCGTTATTGTCCTGAGCCTCCCCCGCACAAACGACTAAAGCCGTTACTACCGGAGCCGTGAGCAACTCCCCCCTCGTAGTAACGACTTCAGTCGTTACCTCAAATGTATCAATCATCCCAGCCCTTACCGAAATCGCCCGGCGGGTGAGCGGCCCACTGCTCGCGCAGCCAATCCCGCCCGCGCGTCTCAAAATAGTTGTGCAGGCTGGACCACGGCCACTCGTAGGGATCGCCGACGTAACCGTGCTTGACCGGATTGAAGTGAATATAATTCAGCGCCTGATTAAAATGGGCGTCGTTTCGAATCATTCGGTCAGAGAACTTATACCACACCTGCCGTTTCCCCGTTTCCTCATCCGCCAGATTCCACTCGCGCGAGGTCGCGCCGTGCAATTGCTTGAGCGCTGTCGAAACCAGCTCCAGCGACTCGACGCCGACTAGCGCGTGGTAATGATTAGGCAAAATCACCCACCCATATACTTCGGCGTAACGACCCTGTGAAGCACCCACATGGGGTAAGCCGTTACTACGGTCGTTGCTATCCACTCGCAAGGCGGCCAGCAACCGCGTCTCGAACTCCGTCCGGCGGTCAGACGAGGCCATGATGGCGGCATGTTCAAAATTTGCTGCCGTGAGCAGGAAGCGTCCGGCTTGCCGGAAAGGATGGGGCGGCGCGTGAAGCGGGTAGCCGCGCTCTCGGCGCTGACGCAATACCTCTTCGCGTTCTTCCGGGGTTAGCCTGCGGTACTCGTAGGGCATAGGGTTGGACGACTGAAGTCGTCACTACCAGGTTGGACGACTTCAGTCGTCACTACCATTGAACAATTCGTAGTAGCGACTTCAGTCGCTGATGACAAAAGTCGTCACTACGTAGGCGTC
>DAOTXG010000089.1:0-2702 GCA_034435515.1 Anaerolineales bacterium | reverse complement strand
AGACAAAATGTTCGACGTCGTTCACCAGGGCGATGTGCTGAAAGTGCTCAAACGTTATCCTGACAATTCGGTTGACCTCGTCTTCGCCGACCCTCCCTATAACCTGGATAAACCCTATAACGTCTATGACGACGAGCAGGAAGACGAACGCTACGTCGCCTGGTGCAACGCCTGGCTCAAGGAATATGCGCGGATACTGAAACCCACCGGCTCGCTGTACGTCCTCAACCTGCCGCGCTGGACGATGTATCACGCGGCGTTTCTCAATCAGCATCTCCACTTCCAAAATTGGATTGTCTGGGATGCCTTGTCGGAGCCGCGCGGCAAGTTGATGCCAGCGCACTACGGGCTGCTCTTCTATACCAAGCACCCCACGGACTTTACGTTCAACTATGACGCGTTGAGCCGACTCGATGCTCATTATTACTGCCTGCGCTCGACGTGTACTCGCAAACGCAAAGCCTTGGGGGCGGATGGCAAGGAGTGGTTGACCGATTTTTGGTGGGACATTCACCGCATCAAGCACAAGCGCGATCGGGACCACCACCCCTGCCAGTTGCCTGAGGCGCTCATGGAGCGGATCATTTGCCTCTCGACGAAACCAGGCGATATCGTACTGGACGCTTTCTCCGGCGCCGGGACAACCGCAGTTGCGGCAGTCCGGTTGGGGCGGCGCTACGTGGCGATTGACGTGGACGAACGTTATGTGCGCATCACAAAGGAAAAGGTCGCCGAAGTAGAGCGCAACGGCCACATCAGCCGTAAGACAGTGCCCAAACCTCCGCGCCCGTATACGAAAAAAGAATTGCAATTGGAATTGCGCGACCTGGCGAACCAGTTGGGCCGCCTGCCGACCCCCAACGACGTGCAACAACTAAGTAAATATGACTTGCAAGTATTTCTCGACGCGTTCCCGACCTGGGGTAAAGCGCTAAAGGCCGCTAAGGGGCCGTCTAAAAATAACTTCCGCACTTTCACAACCGTGGGAGCGGCTTGTAGCCGCGACCCTCGCGGTTGAAAACCGCTCCCACGCTAGAAAACGGGAAGTTGTTCTTAGACGAGTTCTAAGTTCTCCGCTTTGACGATCACTACGTGATGACAAGGAGTAAAAGCCATGACCCGCATCAAATCCACCGGCCAATGCAGTTTCTGCGACCAGACGTTCAGCAAGCAGGCGATCAGCCGCCACCTGACGAAGTGTCAGGCGGAACACCCGCCCCAAGAAAAAGGCAAGCGCCGCAAAACCTTCCGCCTGATGGTGGAGGGCCAGTATCTGCCGGAATACTGGCTCCAGCTGGAGGTCCCCGCCGCGGCCTCCCTGCTGATGCTGGACGCCTTTCTGCGCGACATCTGGCTGGAGTGCTGCGGCCACCTGAGCGCGTTCACCATCGGGGGCGGGCGCTACGAACTGGATACCGGCGGCATAGACAGCATGTGGACGGATTTCTTCGGCCGCTGGGAGCGGCCCAAGAGCATGAAGACCAGCCTGGAGGCGGTTCTCAGTCCCGGCCTCAAGTTCTATCACGAGTACGACTTCGGCACGACGACGCACCTGGCGCTGAAGGTGGTGGCCGAGCAGGAGAACGTCCTCTCGAAGGACGCGGTGCACATCCTGGCTCGCAACCATCCGCCGCCGATCAAGTGCTACAAATGCGAGTCCCCCGCCGCCGAAGTCTGCGTCGAGTGCATGTACGACGCCGGGGGCTGGCTGTGCGAGAAGCACGCCGAAAAGCACAAGCACCAGGAGATGTTCCTGCCCGTCGTCAACTCGCCGCGCGTGGGGCAGTGCGGATACACCGGGCCGCTGGAGAACTGAGAGGATGGCAACGCACTTGCTCCGCGAAAAAGCCTCGCCGGAACAACTCCGCGAGATGCTGGAGGCGCATTCCGAGCTGCGGATGATCAAAATCGTGGTGGACATCCGCCGCCGGCTGCTGGCCGGGGGCAGCGCGATGCATTATGAATGTGAAGAACTCTTGCTTCGCGATGGCAGCGAGCCGGACGACCTGTGGGGCGCGAACTGGTATCCAGATGAGCAGTCTGTTGAATTTGAGGCGCTGATCAACATCCGTCCGCGCCTGAATAACCGGAGCATGGTTATCCAAAGCCCTGAGCTGCGTCAGGCGGTAGAAAGCGTCACCCGTGAGTATCTGGAAGGAGTGAAACCGTGATAGCCGTGCCTGAGTCCTTCGCGCGCGAGTCGCCCGAAAGACAACTGGGCGCGCTGGCGGCCAGCCTGGCGCGAGTCGCCTCCTCGGCCCGGCGCACGACTCGCGTCGCCGTCATCCCGCCAATGCTGATGGAATGCATTCAGTTCATCGAGTGGACAGCGCCGCGCGTCGCCCCTGAAGTCGCGGAAGAATTGGTGGATTTGCAAGTGATGCTGGGGCTCTGGCGGGGAATCTGGCCAGAGGCTCAACAGCACGCCGCCCAACGCGCCTTGCTTTCTTTTCAAGCCAAGAAATGGTCGGATCAGGTCTTGCGTTACTCCGGGCTGCTCGATTCCAGGTGATCTGATCCGTTCCTCCGCTCCATCCGTTGAAAAAGACCGCCCTCATCCACGATTGGCTCAACCAGATCGGCGGCGCGGAGGATGTGCTGGACAGCCTGGCCGCCATGCACCCCGGCACGCCGATCTTCACCTCAATTTACTGGCCGGAGGTGATGCCCGCGCACTACCGCCGCTGGCCCATCCGCGTCTC
>DAOTXG010000088.1:0-9295 GCA_034435515.1 Anaerolineales bacterium | reverse complement strand
GATGTTGACGGGGCATGGGCTGAAGGGACAAGTTTAGACCGACGCGGTCTTGGAGACCGCGTCGGTCTCGTCGGAAGCCTCGCGCTGCCAGTACCAGACCGACGCGGTTTTAGAAACCGCGTCGGTCTACGAGGGAAGCCATGCAAACTGTTGTTCCTCTTGAACCCGGCCAGTATTATCACATCTACAATCGCGGCGTGAACCGCACGAACATCTTCATCGAAGACCGGAATTACGCTTACTTCATGCGGCTATACGCCAAACACATCATGCCCGTCGCCGAAACCTACGCCTATTGCCTGCTTCGCAATCACTTTCATCTGCTGGTGCGCATCCGCCTGCATCGCGTTTCGGGCGACACCGGGCTGGTCATCTCCGCCCTGAACCGACGCGAGATCAGCCACGCCTTCAACAACCTGTTCAACGGCTACGCCAAAGCCATCAACAAAGCCTACCAGCGCACTGGCGCGCTGTTTCAACACCACTTTGGCCGCATTCCGGTCACCACCGACCGTTATTTTCTGGCCCTCATCCACTACATCCATTACAACCCGCAAAAACACGGCTTCGTGGCCGACTTCCGCGAGTGGCCGTATTCCTCGTACGACGCCCTGCTCTCGGAAGCCCCCACCCGGCTTCAGCGAGCCGCTGTGCTGGAATGGTTTGGCGGCCCCCAGGGGCTGCGCCAGTTCCACGCGGCCCCGGCGGATGAACGGCCCATTGCGCACCTGATTGGTGAGGATGACTGAAGAGACCGACGCGGTCTTAGAGACCGCGTCGGTCTGCACCATCCAGCCCCAACTGCGGCGCAATCGTCCGCATGGCCTCGATGACCGTGGTGATGTGCCCGGTCAGGTCCACCCCCAATTCTTTGACCCCCACTTCGATATCTTCCCGGTTGACGCCCGCCGCAAACGCGCGGTCTTTCCACTTCCCCTTTACCGACTTTGCGGTCAGGTCGTGCAGGCTGCGCGAGGGGCGCACCAGCACGCACGCGGTAATCAGCCCGGTCAGTTCATCCACAGCGTAAAGCGCGTAGTCCATCGGCTTCTCGCGCGGGACGCCTGTGCGCGGGGCGTGGCTCTGGATGCAGCGGATGACGTCCTCCGGCACGCCGCGCTCGCGCAGGATGGGCGCGCCTTTCATCGGGTGCTCGTCGAGGTTCGGGTGGATCTCCCAGTCGAAGTCGTGCAGCAGGCCGGGGAGCGCCCAGTAGTCCGGGTCCTCGCCGAACTTCACGGCGTAAGCCCGCATCCCGGCCTCGACGGCCAGCATGTGCTTGATGAGGTTCTCGTTTTTCACGAACTCGGCGACGATGGAGTAAGCGGTTGCGCGGTTCATGGTTTTGCTACATTCACCTCCCACCACGCGTTTGCGGTGGCGAAGATTTCGCGGAAGTTCCAGTAGGCCGCCGCCCCCCGCCGGTAAGCCCGGCGGTCCGCCGAGACGCCGCGCGCCTCAATTCCCAGCGCCTCGCAGAGGAACAACGCGCGCGGCAGGTGAAAAGCCTGCGTGACCAGCAGCGCCCGCTCGACCCCGAAGAGGGCTTTGGCCCGATAGCACGTATCGTACGTCCGCCATCCCGCGCCGTCAAGTACCAACGCTTCGTCGGGCACGTTCAAGGCCAGGGCGGTTTGCCGCATCGCCTCCGGTTCGTTGTGCCCAAAGCGATTGTCGCCGCTCATCAAGAGTTTATCCACCTTCCCCAGGTGATACAACTCGGCCGCCGTCGCCACGCGGTCGTAGAGCACCGCCGTCGGGCGGCCGTCGCGCCACAACCCCGCGCCGAAGACGATCGCCGCGGGCGCGTGCGGCGCTTCCGCTGCGGCGTCAATGTGCCCGCGATATCGGAGCGCCGTGTAGAAACGTGGGGCGAGGAGCGTCAACGCGGCGACGCCGAGGCCGCTGAGGGCAAGGCGCGTTATCTTTCGCATAAGTCTCTTACTTCATTCCCTTCAACCGCTCCTCCACCTTCCCCCGCGACTCCCTCAGTCCTGCCAACTTCGCCCGCTCCTTCTCCACGACCGCTGCCGGGGCTTTGCTGGCGAAGTCGGAGGCCAGCAGGCTTTCGCTCTTTTGGATCTGCTTCTCCAGGTCGGCCAATTCTTTCGTCAGCCGTTCCTTCTCGGCGCTCAAGTCCACCAGGCCTTCGAGTGGCAGGTAGACCTCGGTCGCGCCAATCACGAGGGGGATGGCGTTTTGGGGCTTCTCGGGCAGGTCGGCGAAAAGGCGGAATTGCGTGTCCTCGAGTTTCGCCAGCGTGATGAACGTCTCGCGCTGCGCCCTCAGCCAGTCGGCTTTGCCGCCGCCCACGATCGTCGCCGGAATCCGTTTGCCCGGCGGCACATTTTTTTCCGCGCGCACGTTGCGGATAGCGCGGATGATCTCCATCACGTGCGAGAAGTCGGCGATGGCGGCTTCGTCTACCGCGCCGGGTTGGGGCCAGCGAGCGATGATGAGCGCCGACGGGTCATCGGACTGGCGGGGAAGGCGTTGCCACACGGCCTCGGTCACAAAAGGCACAAAGGGATGCAGCAACCGCAGCGCGCTGTCAAGCACGTGCACGAGGATCTGGCGCGTGCGCGTTTTGGCATTCTCGCCGCCCTCCGTCAGCGGCGCTTTGGCGTACTCGATGTACCAGTCGGCAAACTCACCCCACAGAAACTCATGGACGATGACGCCCGCCTGCCCGAACTGGTATTCGTCTATCAGGCGCGTGGCGTGGGCGATGACTTGATTGAGGCGGGCGAGGATCCAGCGGTCGGCCAGCGAGAGGGTGGAGCGTGGAGCGCGGAGCGTGGAGCGTTGAAAGTCGGCCGGCAGGTTGGATACGATGAACCGCGCCATGTTCCAGATTTTGTTGGCGAAGTTGCGGTTGGCTTCCACGCGCTGGAGGCTGAGGTTCAGGTCGTGGCCCGGCGTGCCGCTGGTGAGCAGGGTGAAGCGCAGGGCGTCAGTGCCCATCGCCGGGATGCCGTCGGGGAATTCTTTGGCGATCTCATCACTGGTGCCGGCCTCGCGCAGGGCCTCGCCGCTCACGCCGTCAATGATCCAGCGCGGATCCATCACGTTGCCGATGGTCTTGCTCATCTTGCGACCTTGATCGTCGCGGATGATGCCGTGCAGATAGACCGTATGAAACGGCGCCTCGCCCGTGAACTCCAGCCCCAGCATAATCATGCGCGCCACCCAGAAGAACAGGATGTCGTAGCCCGTCTCCATCACCGAGGTCGGGTAAAAGTACTTGAGATCGGGGGTCTGGTCAGGCCAGCCGAGCGTCGAGAAGGGCCACAACCCGGACGAGAACCACGTATCCAACACGTCGGGGTCCTGCTCCAGTTGCGCCGAGCCGCACGCCGCGCACTGCACGGGGTCGGTGCGCCCCGTCGTCATGTGCCCGTCGGGGCAGTACCAGATGGGGATGCGGTGTCCCCACCACAACTGGCGGCTGATGCACCAGTCTTTGATGTTTTCCAGCCAGTTGAAATAGACCTTCTCGAAATGCTCCGGCACGATGCGGATGTGCCCGTCCTTCACGGCAGCCATGGCCGCCTCGGCCAGCGGCCGGATGGTCACGAACCATTGCGTGGACACCATCGGCTCGACGATCTCGCCGCCGCGCTGTGAGCGCGGGATCTGGGTCACGTACTTTTCGGTTTTGAGGGTCAGCCCCTGGGCGGCCATATCGGCCCACAGGTTTTTGCGGCCGGCAAAGCGATCCTGGCCCGCGTACGGCCCGGCGTTTTCGTTGAGCGTCGCGTCTTTGTCGAAGATGTTGACGATCGGCAGGTTGGCGCGTTGGGCAATCTCGTAGTCGGCGGGGTCGTGCCCCGGCGTGATTTTCACCGCGCCCGTGCCGAACTCGCGATCCACGCGGGCGTCGGCAATCACCGGGATCTCGCGCTTGAGCATCGGCACGATGGCGGTGCGCCCGATATAGCGGCGGTAGCGTTCGTCGTCGGGGTGCACGGCCACGGCCGTGTCGCCGAGGATAGTCTCGGGCCGCACCGTCGCCACCGGGATGTATTCGCTCGAGTCTTTAAGCATGTACTTGAAGTAGTACAGCGTCACCTCTTCTTCGCTATATTCCACCTCCAGGTCGCTCACGGCGGTCTTGAGGCCGGGGCTCCAGTTGATGAGGCGCGGGCCGCGATAGATGAGGCCCTTCTCGTACAAGCGCACGAAAGCCTCGCGCACGGCGCGGCTCAGGCCCTCGTCGAGGGTGAAGCGCTCCCGGCGCCAGTCGCAACTGGCGCCGAGGCGGCGCAGTTGGTCGTAGATGATGTCCCCGTACTTGCGCTTCCACGCCCAGCAGTACTCGAGGAACTTCTCACGCCCCAATTCCTCGCGCGTCACCTCCTCCTCGCGCAGAAGCAGCCGCTCCACCTGCAGCTGGGTGGCGATGCCCGCGTGGTCGGAGCCGGGGACCCAGAGCGTCGAGTCGCCTTTCATGCGGTGATAGCGGATCATCAAATCCTCCACCGACACGAACATGGCGTGCCCGAGGTGCAGCTCACCGGTCACGTTCGGCGGGGGGATCGAGATGACAAAGGCCGGCCTGGCCGGGTCAAAACCCGGCTTCTGCGGGTCGTTTACCGGCGCAAACCAGCCATTCTTCTCCCACCATCGGTAGAGGCCCTGCTCCGTGGACTGGAAGTCGTAGGCTTTGGGAAGGGTAGATTCAGGCATAACGACCTCGATTGTGGATTGTTGATTGCTGATTGTTGATTGCTGATCGGAGGTGAGCTCAATCCACAATCAGAAATCAACCATCAGCAATCCCAGCCATAGACTGCTTTACGGCGCGTGCAATTTCCAAAAAAGCCTCGCGTTGGGCGTTCCCGTCATCTGCCGACGCTTTTCCGACGCCGGAGGGGTCGGGGGCGGGAACCGCCATCAGCGGGTGCTTGCGGTCAATGCCTTTGGAAATCTCCGCCGTCAACGGGATGCGTCCGATAATCGGCGCATTTTTCAACGCTTCGGGCCGCCAGCGCGCGGAGTGCTGGAAGATTTCGTGCTTCTCGCCGCAGTGCGGGCAGACGAAGTAACTCATGTTCTCGACCAGGCCCAGCACCGGCACGCCGGCCTGCGCGTACATTTGCAGCGAGCGCGACGAGTCGAGCAGGGACAGGTCCTGCGGCGTCGTCACGATGACGACGCCGTCCATCTTCACGCGCTGCAACAACGCCTGCTGCGGCTGGCCGGCCGAGGGCGGCAGGTCAATCAGCAGATAATGCAGCGCGCCCCACTTCACGTCGCGCAGGGTCTGCACGACGATGTCCCCCACGTCGTTCGCGCTGGGGTTGATCACCTGATCTTCGGCGACGATCAGGCCCATGGACATGACCTTCAAACCGTAGCGCTCCAGCGGCTCGATGTAGGGCAGCGCGCCCTTGCGCCTGACCGTCGGCACGTATCCCCCGCCGGCCTGCCTCCGGTGAACGCCCAGCATCAGCGGCACGTTTGGCCCGAAGACGTCGGCGTCGAAGAGGCCCACCTGCGCGCCGAGCGCCTTGAGCGCCAACGCCAGGTTAACGGCGATGGTCGTCTTGCCCACGCCGCCTTTGCCGGAGGCAATGGCGAGGACGTGACCAATGCCAGAAAGGGATTGTTTCATTGCTGATTTCTGATTGCTGATTGGAGGCTGGCTTGCGCATCTAATCAGCAATCAACAGTCGAAAATCACAAAAAAAACCCTCTCGCCGTTGAGGGCGAAAGGGCCTAAACCGCTTCCGTGGTACCACCTCAGTTCTTCTCGTAGTAACGACTTAAGTCGTTACTACTGAAGCGCTTGGTTCGCTATAACGGGCTGTTCCCGCGTTGCTCTACTCAGTAATCAGGCAGACACAAGGTCTACCCCTACGTTTTCTGCAACGGACTCGCGAGCGACGTTCGGCGGCGGGTGCTGTGGGGGCTTCCAGCCGGTGGCCCTCCGTCTCTATCAGCCTCAGGCCGCCTACTCCTCTCGGTCAAAGTCGGATATGGAATTGCGCGGATTATAGCATACGCGGACTCGCGGCGTCAAACATCGCTGTGTGCACGCAAACGTTGTCAACCGAATTGCGCCGGAGTCCAAAATCTCCTGATTTTGGCCGAAGTCGGGAGACTTCGGACTCCGCGCCTGACATGTTTTGCGTGCACACCCGCCAGCGGACAATTGGACGGTGGACGATTCGAAAAAAAACAGGCGCTATGCTAAACTGTCTAAAGATGTTCCCGAAACCGGGTTCTCTCCCAGACTAGGCGACGTATGCTTGAGCAAGCCCCTCCTGTTCCTTCAACTTCTCCGGCCAGGCCGTTAGTCTTCCCCGAAACGGATGGAAAACCTATGGGCGAAACTGGCTTCCACGTGCACTGCGCCATTGCCATCGTCAATGCGCTGTCCGGCCGCTATCGCGCGGCTGGCAACGTCTACGTCGGCGCCAAGCTGTTCGTGTACTTTGACCCCGGCGACCCGTCAAAAGTCGTCTGCCCGGACGTGTTTGTAGCCCTCGGCGTCAGCCCGCACGAACGGCGGATTTGGAAAGTCTGGGAAGAAGGCAAAGGCCCGGACGTGGTCTTTGAAATCACTTCCAAAGGCACGCGCAAGGAAGACCGCTACGTCAAGCCTGACAAATACGAAGACCTCGGCGTGCGCGAGTATTATTTGTTCGATCCGTTAGGCGAGTATTTGAAACCGCGCTTGCAAGGCTACCAACTCGCCGAGGCTGGCTATCAGCCGGTTGCTTCTGCTGACGCCGACCGTTTGACCAGTGAGATTTTAGGCCTGGAATTGTTCGCCCTGGACAACCTCCTGCGCTTCTACGACCCGGCCACAGGCGAGACGCTCCCGCTCTACGCCGAACTGGAAGAAGCCGCGCGCGAGGCCGAGGAGCGCGCCCAGGCGGAAGCCGCGGCGCGCGCTCAAGCGGAAGCCCGTCTCGCGGCGCTCGAAGCCGAGCTGCGCCGCTTGCGCGGGGAAGCCAATTCCTGAATCTCCCTTTTCGTGTTATACTCCCCCTATGCTCACCTGGCAGTTATCCTTGAACGGCGCGAACGGCCATAACGACGATAATAATGTTTATCGCCGGGCGCGCCGACACGTCTGCTGACTGCCAGCAGTTTCTGCCGTCTCTGCCGCCCGCGCTTGCCCAGCCGGGCGGTTTCTTTTTCTCTACCTCTTTCTCTATCTTTGCTCTCTTGTCGGAGGCCGTATGTACAAGACTCACACCTGCGGCGAACTTCGCCCCTCCCACATCGGCCAGGCCGTGACCCTGGCGGGCTGGGTGCACACCCGGCGCGACCACGGCGGCCTGACGTTCATTGACCTGCGCGACCGCTGGGGCCTGACCCAGATCGTCTGCAACCCGGAGATTTCGGCGGCGGCGCACGAAACCGCCGCCAAAGCCAGGAACGAGTACGTTTTGCAGGCCAGGGGCGTCGTGCGGGCGCGGCTGGAGGGCAAGGAAAATCCCAGGCTCGCCACAGGCGCGATTGAAGTCGAGGTCCACGCACTCGAAATCCTCAACCCGTCCAAGACCCTGCCGTTCCAGATCAACGAGGAAGAGGCGACCGACGAGATGGTGCGGCTGAAGTACCGCTATCTCGACCTGCGCCGCGAGCGGATGCAGCGCAACGTCCTCCTGCGCCACAAAGTCGTGAAATTCATGCGGGATTACCTGGACCAGCAGGGCTTTATCGAGGTCGAGACGCCTATTCTATTCAAGACGACGCCCGAAGGGGCGCGCGACTACCTGGTGCCCTCGCGCCTGCATCCGGGCACGTTCTACGCCCTGCCGCAAAGCCCGCAGCAACTCAAGCAGCTGCTCATGGTCGCCGGCGTCGAGCGGTATTTCCAGATCGCGCGCTGTTTCCGCGACGAAGACCTGCGCGGCGACCGCCAGCCGGAGTTCACGCAGCTCGACCTCGAAATGGCGTACGTCCACCGTGACGACGTGCTGGGGCTGGTCGAAGGACTCTATACGGCGCTGATCCCGGCGCTGGCCCCCCACAAACGACTCCTCACGCCGTTCCCGCGCCTGGCCTACCAGGAGGCCATGGACCGCTACGGCTCCGACAAGCCCGACCTGCGCTTTGGCATGGAGCTGCACGACGTCAGCCGCCTGCTGGCCCGGCACGGGAGCGAGTTCAAGGTCTTTCGCAGCGCGCTCGACTCCGGCGGCGTGGTCAAATGCCTGGCTGCGCCTGGCTGCGCGGGCTACACCCGCAAAGAAGTGGACGACCTGACGACTTTTGCGAAAGAGCAGGGAGCGAAAGGCCTCGCCACGCTCGCGTTGACGCCCGAGGGAGTGAAGGGCACGGCGCAAAAATTCGTCAGCCCGGAGACAGTGGCCGAACTGCAGAGGGTCAGCGGGGCCAGGGAGGGCGACCTGATCCTGTTCGTGGCCGACACGGCGGCGGTCGCCAATAAGACCCTCGGCGCGCTCCGGCTGTGGTTTCGCGACAAACTCGGCCTGGCCGACAAAGACCTGCTGGCCTTCGCGTGGATCGTGGACTTCCCCATGTTCGCCTGGGACGAGGAAAACCAGCGCTGGGACGCCGAACACCATCCGTTCACGATGCCCAGGCTCGAAGACCTGCCGAAGTTCGAGGCCGACCCCGGCGCGATCCTTTCTGACGCCTACGACATGGTGTGCAACGGCTACGAGATGGCGTCCGGCTCCATCCGCATCCACCGCCGCGACATCCAACACAAGGTTTTCGAGTTGCTGGGCTTGAGCGAGGCAGACATCCAAAGGAAGTTCGGCCACATGCTCGAGGCCTTCGAGTACGGCGCGCCGCCGCATGGCGGCATGGCACCCGGCATTGACCGCCTGGTGATGCTCCTCGCCGACGAGCCAAACATCCGCGAGGTCATCGCCTTCCCCAAGAACCAGGCTGGCCTGGACGTGATGGCGCAGGCCCCCTCCCCCGCCGAGCCGAAGCAGCTGGCCGAACTGCGCCTCCAGATTATGGAGGACGAGAAGAAGTAAAAGTAGAGCAACCCTGTCCGGTCTGGCGGGCCGGACAGGGTTGCATAGACAGGCGTCTATCTCTTTAACGTTGCGGCCTGGGGGGACTCGTGGTATATCTTCTGCCGTCCCTGCTGTGTCCGTGATGTTGCACTTACAGCGTTTTGAGCCAACACTCGACATCAGGGAGCCAATCTCTGGACGGGAATGTGGTAGGCTGGCAAGCCAAGACAGACTCGGACGGTAGGTTCCCGCCTGCGAAAGCAGGTTCAAAACTCGGCGACACACGACATGGCGGGGCGCAATCCTAAGCCACCGGGACCCGGTGGCTATTTATTTTTTGC
>DAOTXG010000087.1:0-21582 GCA_034435515.1 Anaerolineales bacterium | reverse complement strand
GGGGCAGGCAATGACGGTGGAAGAGGCGGTGGACGCGGCGCGGGCGCTGGGCGCGGAGAAGGCGGATTAGCGAAATAAACGGATAAACCATGCGAGCGCTGAAAATTAGCAACTTCACAATCGTTGGTCATATAGACCATGGTAAATCTACTTTGGCTGACCGGCTCCTCCATCTCACTGGCACAGTGCCGGACCGTGATACCACTGAGCAAATCTTGGACTCGATGGACCTGGAACGGGAGAAAGGAGTCACGATCAAGGCGTCGGCGGTGCGGATGAACTATCAGACGGCTAAGGGGGAAGGGTATGAATTGAATCTGATTGATTGCCCGGGCCACGTAGATTTTGGGTACGAGGTTTCAAGGGCGCTCGCGGCCTGCGAGGGCGCGGTGCTGGTCGTGGACGCGACGCAGGGCGTCGAGGCGCAGACCCTCGCCAATCTCTACCTGGCGCTGAACGCGGGCCTGGAGATCATCCCGGTCATCAACAAAATTGACCTGCCCTCGGCCCGCGCTGACGAGGTGGCTCAGGAAATCGCCTCGCTCCTGGGGGGCAGGCCCGAAGAGATCCTGCGCCTCTCGGCCAAAGAGGGCACCAACGTCCCCGCGCTGTTGGAGGCCATCGTCCAGCAGGTCCCCGCGCCCAAAGGCGACCAGGCCGCTCCGCTGCGGGCGCTCATCTTCGACTCGCACTACGACTCGTACAAAGGCGTCATCGCCTACGTGCGCATCGTCGAGGGGCAGATCAGGCATCCCGGCAAGTTCAAGTTAATGGCGACGGGCGTCACGGGCGAAACCATCGAGATTGGCGCGTTCACGCCGAAACTCACGCCGACCGGCGAACTCAGCGCGGGCGAAGTCGGCTACATTGCGACCGGCCTTAAGACCGTCCAGCAGTGCCGCGTGGGCGATACGCTGACCTCGTCGGTCAACCCGGCCGCCGAACCGCTGCCCGGCTATCAGAAAGTCAAGCCGATGGTCTTTGCAGGCATTTACCCGGTCGAGGGCGAGGACTATCAGAATCTCAAAGACGCGCTCGAAAAGCTCCAACTCAACGATGCGTCGCTGGTTTTTGAGCCGGAGACCTCGCAGGCGCTCAACTTTGGCTTCCGCTGCGGCTTCCTCGGCCTGTTCCACATGGAGATCGTGCAGGAACGGCTGGAGCGCGAGTACGATCTCGCCATCATCGCCACCGCGCCCTCGGTGGAGTACGAGGTCACGCTGACCAGCGGCGAGAAGAAGTTGATCGATTCTCCGGCCGACCTGCCCGATCCAGAAACTATCCTCACCGTCGGCGAGCCGTGGATGCGCATCCAAATTTTCACACCGGCGACGTATTACGGGGCGATCATGGACCTGGTGACCAAGCGGCGCGGAGAGTTTGTCGAGCAGGAATACCCCGCGCCAGGGCGCGTCTTGCTCAGTTACGACATTCCGCTGGCCGAGATGATCGTGGACTTCTACGACCAGCTGAAATCGCGCACGCGAGGCTATGCGTCACTCGACTATCACTTCCGCGGCTACCGCCAGGAAGACCTGGTCAAGCTGGAAATCCTGGTGAATGAAGAGCCGGTGGATGCGCTGGCGCTGATCGTTCACCGGGACGACGCTTACAACAAGGGGCAGTTGCTCGTCACCAAGCTCAAAGACCTGATCCCGCGCCAGCAGTTCCAGGTACCGGTGCAGGCGATGGCCGGCGGGCGGGTGATCTCGCGCGCTAACGTGCGGGGATTGAAAAAGGACGTTTTAAGCAAGTGCTATGGAGGCGATGTTACAAGGAAACGCGCTCTTTTGGAACGGCAAAAGCGCGGGAAAAAGAGAATGAAAATGGTTGGACGTGTGGAAATCCCTCAAGAGGCATTTATGGCGGTGTTGCGTTTGGAGGAGTAATCTGGCCTGGGAAGTCTTTTACTCATCTGAACCAAGCAGACTTTTCAACCGCTCAAAAAATGCTTGGGTGAATTTCTCAACCGACTCGTAGCCCGGATGGGGATGACGTTCTTGCAATGCCTTCCCGTGTTCCTCAAGCGAAACAAACAATTGTAGGTTCTCGATTCGGTTGTCAGTCTTGACGCCATTCTTGTGATGAACTATTTCGGTTGGCTTGAGTGGACGACCCAAATGCTCGGCCATAACCAAGCGATGTTCAGCGACATAGCCGAGCTTGTTCGCCATTGACTCGAAAAACGGATTGTCCGGATAGACTCTAACGTAGACATAGCCGCTTTTCATGACCCGCCCGCCGCGCCAGGTTGGGGAGCCCGGGCCGGTATGCAAACATTTGTGACATAGGCCTGTGAACTTCTCAGCACGAACACCACTTGCATGAGTGATCCGTTCCTTGCCACATCGTCCGCATTGGACGAGAACTTTATAACCTTCGCGGCGTGACCAGAAGATGATGCTACCGTTGGGCAATGCTTCATCTTCCCAGTTGGTATACTTCACGCACCTGTTGCATAGACCAGTGAAATCCGTGCTAGAAGGGCAGCTGTATTCAATAATGCGCTCTTGGCCGCACCGCCCACATCGGACAGGGACATACGGATCCGTTCTGCGTGACCAATAGACGATGCTCCCGTTTGGCAGGTATTCGTCCTCGGTGCGCTTGCGTGTTGTCATGACAGGTCCTCCCTGTTGGCGCAGTCAGTCTTCTTCCGAGTCGAATCGGCTATTCAGGCGGCCCAACCATATGAGCGAGTCAGCGTCAGGAGTGTAGCCCGGGTGCGGGTCTCGTTCCTCCCGCGTCTTGGCTTGCTCGTAAAGCGAAGCAAACAGCTCCAGGTTCTCGATGCGGTTGTCCGTCTTAATACCGTTTTTGTGATGGACGACTTCGGTATTGGTGAGAGGTCGCCCTAAATGGTCGGCCATAACCAGGCGATGTTCAGGAATGTACCCGAGACTATCAGCCATCGCCTCGTAAAATGGGTGACTGGGGTAAACTTTGAGGTAGATGTAACCTCGACTGTGCTTTCGTCCGCCACGCCAGGTAGTAGAATGAGTTCCGGTGTGCACGCAACTCCGGCACAAACCTGTGAAGGTAGGCTTGCGGACATTGGCGGCGTGAGTCATGTGCTCTTCGCCGCAACTCCCGCACTGCACGGGTACTCGCTGGCTATCGCGGCGAGACCAGAAGACGATACTGCCATTAGGCAAAGTCTTATCCTCCCGGTCTTCACCATTGATACACGCACGACAAATGCCTGTGAAGTCGCCGCGCGTTGTATTATTCGACAAGATAACACGCTCTTGACCACAAGATCCGCAAATGACAACCACATATGGATCTTCTCGGCGTGACCAGCAGATTATACTGCCACTCGTGAGATATTCGTCCTCTGTACGCTTATGGGCTCCCATATCATGCTCTCCGGGACGATGGAACAGTTGAGCAGTGTTAGAAACATCATAGAAAAGCGAGCCTGAATTGTCAACAATAAAAATGCCAGCACGATATGTAAGTCGGCCGTCTTGAGACTGTCATTGCAGTGATGAGACCCAACCAGTCCGTTCGAGAAGCCATCCGCCAGAATCGCTTGGCAATAGCGGTGTGCCTGGGGGGCTTGCTCTACCTGCGGCGCCCGGACGCCTTCCATAACCCCCAGTTTTTCGCAGAAGATGGAATTATTCTTTTTCGCGAAGCCCATGCCTATGGTTTCGCCTCGCTCCTCGTTCCCTATTCGGGGTATTACCACACCTTCTCTCGGGTGGCGGCGCTGGCTGGCGAACTCTTTCCGGTCGCCTATGTCCCGGCGTGGTTCAACGTCGTGGCGTTACTCGTGACCGGCTACGTCGGCGTGAGAATTCTTTCGCCGCGTATTCCGCTTGACGGTACCACAAAGGTCATGCTGGCTGTAGCGCTGGTGGCCTCGCCCGTGCGGGACGAGGTTTATATGACCTTAATCAGTGTCTATTGGCTTCTCAGTTTTGTTTTGTTATTGCTGCTCATCAGCCGGGAGCCAGCCTCTTTCGCAGAAGCGGCGGCTGACTCCCTTGAACTTTTGATTGTCGGCCTCACCGGCCCATTCGTCGTCATTTACCTGCCGCTGTTCTTCTGGCGGTTTCTCAGCCGCCGAACCCGCTTCAGCGCCTGGCGCCTGACGCTGGCCGGCCTGACGGCTGGCATTCAAGGCTGGAGTCTGTTGGACCGCACGGTCACGGCCAGTTCCAGCAGCGCGGTTGTAGGGCGGCTGGAGGCTTTGCGCATCGTCGCCGAGAAGTTCATGTATGTGTTCTTCGACGATTGGCTGACGAAGTCCGGTTGGATTTTTGCCGCGCTTCTGGTTGTGCTTATCGGGATGTGCGGCTGGATGGTTTTCGATTTCCTGATCGCCAGGCAGCGTGAAGCGTTGACGATTATTGCGGGAGGCGTATTGACCTTGCTGGTTACTCTATGGGCCACTGGCTTTGACCCATTCGAGTTGGCCGACTTTACCCGCTATTATTACATCCCGGTGGTCACTCTGCTCTGGGGGTTGATCTTGTGGCGGACGTATCGGCCTCGCCTGGCCTACGGCCTGCTGGGCTTAAGCGCGCTGGTAACAGCCACCCACTACCCTGCGACTCCTTTCGTGGATTACCATTGGCCGGAAGCGTCCCGATGTATTGACGTTCAATCCGAGTGCTTGATCTCGATCAACCCTCCTGGCTCTTATCTTAAAATCGGTCCCTCACGTATGCCGACCGTGCAGCATCCGTGGCCGGTTATCTTCGGCGACCGGATTGAGCTCTACGGCTATGACGCCGAGCATGACCCAACCCGCCTGCGCCTCAGATTCGTCTGGGTCGGCCTGCGGCGAATGGACACGGCGTACAAGTTCTTTGTTCATCTCTATGACCCGGCCGACGAATCAACCGTGATTCGACAGGTAGATGCCGGCCCGCGCGAGTTTTCTTACCCGACCTCTCAATGGCTGGTGGGCGACATCGTGACGGATGAAGTCGAGCTGCCTTTGGAGGGCGTCAGTCCAGGGCGCTATCGCGTAGCCGTAGGTTGGTATAACCCGCTGCTGCCGCGTCTGGATCGTTTACCGGCCATTGATCCATCGGGAAATCGCTGGAAAGATGATCGGGCTGTTCTCCCCCTGGTCGTGAATGTTTCCAGGTGACCTCATTCGCGGCAACACATTGAGATGAATTTTCGCACGGCTCTACCCAGGCGCCCTAAGTTTGATCCAGGATTAGTCGTGGTGATGCTCTTGACGGCGTTTGCGACCTGGCCTCTGCTCTGGCGGCCCGGTCTCCCCACCTTTACCGACGCCGATCATCACGTCTACCGCACGTTGGAAATCATCCTGGCATGGCAACAGGGAGTACCGTACCTGCGCTGGGCCCCCGATTTTTATCTGGGCCAGGGTTATCCGGTCTTCAACTATTATTCGCCGCTGACCTATTATCTCGGCGCGACCTATGGCTGGTTCTTTGGGGGGGCGGCGGCTGGCGTCAAGTTTGTGCTGGTGAGCGCGGCCGGGGTGGGGATGCTGGGGATGTACTGGTTGGTGCGCGACCAATGGGGAGGCACACCGGGTGTGGTGGGCGCGGCAGCCTATGGCCTTTCCCCGTACCTGATTTACGTTGACCCTCTGGCGCGAGGCGCTGTACCAGAGACCCTGGCGATTGCGCTTGCGCCCTGGCTGTGGTGGGCTTTCTCCCACCTTCTGACGACAGCCTCGCCGGGCTATGTGGCCCTGGCGGCGGTGATTGTCGCCGCGCTCATCCTCACCCATAATCTGATGTCGTTTGTCTTTGTCGGCTTGGTGGTCGTCTGGCTGGGGGGAGAGTTCCTGGCGCGATTAACGCACGACGTGTCCAGCGCGCAGCCACCGTCCGATATCGCCCTCTGGCGCGTGATGGCGATGGCCGGGACGGCGTTGGCGCTCGGGGCGAGCCTGGCTGCGTTCCTGTGGTTGCCGGCCTGGCTGGAACGCGATGCGGTCCAGTTTTCTAAGGCGTTCGTGACGCCGTCCTATGGTCTCCGTTTCGTCGGCGCAGAGGAACTGTTCGGGCCGGCCTCTCTGAAAGATGTCATAGAAGAAAGGCAGTCTACGAAATTCAGACTGGGCGTCGTCCAAGGGGCGCTTGGGGCCCTGGGGATGGCGACGATTTTAGGGAAGCGCACCCGGCAGGCGATGACTGTATACTTTGCGGTGATGGCTGCCGGCTATATTTTTCTCATCCTGCCCGCCTCTGCCTTCGTCTGGAGTTGGCCCACGCCGCTGGTCCATTTGCAGCTGCCGTGGCGTCTATTGGGCGCTGCGGCTGTCGCGGTCGGCGTGCTGGCCGGCGCGGCTGTCGACTGGGCCAAAGCCTGGCCGCGGGGTCAGGCCATCCTTGCCGTGATCGCGGTCGCGGCCTGTCTCGGCACCGCTGTGCCTTTGCTGGATCCGTTTCCGTGGACTGACATTGGCCCGGCAGACCTGAAACGGCTCTTTGTTTTGGAGCAAAGCGGGGTTTGGGGCATTGGCACGACGCAGCAGGGTGAGTTTCTTCCGGTTGGGGTCAAGGCGGCTGCAGATCCGCGGGCGACCGAGGCGTTGTTGCGCTCGTATGATGCCGGCCCGGTTGACAAAGTTGACCGGAGCGCCTTGCCCGAAGGCGCTGAGGTCGTCGTCCTGGCGCACGGGCCAATCTCGGATCGTTTTCTAGCCACCAGCCAGGTCAATTTCGTCCTCCGTGTCTTCACGTTCTATTTTCCCGGCTGGACGGCCTCGATTGATGGCGTCACAACTCCCATCCAGGTTCACGAGCCGGAGGGCTGGATCGCCCTTCCTGTCCCGGCCGGGACGCATGAGGTGCTTTTGCGTTTGGAAGACACCTGGCCCCGCCGGCTGGGATGGATCATCAGCGGCCTGGCTGGCCTGGCCCTGTTGGGTTTTGCCGTTCGGAGCGACGCGCGCCCGTTCGTAGTGACGCGCGACAGAGCGTCACCCGTTCACAGCGACGCACGACCGTTCGTAGTGACGCACGACAGTGCGTCACAAAGCGTCTGGCGTGTGAGTTTGGCGTTCATCTTGATCACGCTGGCGGGGTTGGGGGCGCGCTATGCGGTGGATCGAAATCACTGGTGGGCTGGCGCGACTGTCACCCCCGAAACAACAGACGGGCGCCGCCAGCCTTTGGCGCGCTTAGAAAATAACGTCGCCCTGCTGGCGTTTGATCTGCCCCGGACGCAAGCCAGACCGGGTGAGGATGTCCCTGTAACACTCGACTGGCAGGCGGCGGCCCCGGCGCCGGCGAATCTCAGCGTGTTTGTCCATCTGCTTGGGCCGGATGGGCAACTGTGGGGACAGTCGGACGAAATGAACCCCAGCGATTTTCCGACGAGCCGCTGGCCGGTCAATCAGCCGATGCGGGACGCGCACGTGGCAACCTTACGGCCTGACGCGCCGCCCGGCGTGTATACCGTGCGCGCCGGGCTATGGGATCGCTACACCGGCCTACGGATGCGTGTTCTGGACGGGAAGGGGGCGGTTACAGATCAGGATGGCGTGGTCTTGACCACAACCTTCGTGGTCCAGCCCTGACTCACGGAAGCCGATGATGAAGCTGACATCCGGCCGTCGCATGGCGCTGATCATCGGTGTGCTGATGACCGCCGCTTTTCTGCGCCTGTGGCAGATCGCCCGGACGCCGCCTGGCTTGCATCACGACGAGGCCTTTCATCTGTTGCGCGCGCAGGAGATCGCGCGCGGCGAAGCGTTTCCGGTTTACATTACCGGCAATAACGGTAACGAACCGCTGTTTGCTTATCTGGCCGCTATCACGGTAACCTTGTTGGGACCGGTGACGTGGGCAGGACGGCTGGCGGCGGCCTGGAGTGGTCTCGTCGGCGTCGCGCTGGCGTTCCGCCTGGGGAGCGAGATGTTTCCGGGGAAGGCGGTTGGGGCGCTGGCCGGATGGGTTCTGGCCACTTTCTACTGGCATTTGGACTTCAGCCGCTTTGGGTCTCAGCCCATTCTGGCGGCTGCGGCCGCAGCGGGGACGATGGCGGCTCTCTGGCGGGGAGCGCGAACCGGCAATTATTGGGCCTATGGCCTGGCGGGTTTCGCTTTGGGATTGGGGCTGATCGCCTACGTTGCCTTTCGCCTGTTCCCAATCGTTCCGCTGTCCGGGGGGCTGGCTCTCTGGGGCGCTCGTCTCAATGGACGGCGGTCGGTGCTGGCGGGCGGGATGGCGGCGGCGGGCGTGGCGCTGCTCGTTTTTGCGCCGTTGGGACTGTTCTTCCTCCAGCACCCATACTGGTTTTTCAACCGTTTTAGCCAGACGACAGAGTCCACCCTCGCGAGCGATGTCCTATTGACCAACACGCTGAGGACAATGAACGGCCTGTTTTTTCACGGTGATGAGAATTGGCGGCATAACCTCCCAGGGCGCCCCGCGCTGGATCCGGTCCAACTTTTCTGCTTTCTAATTGGAGTCGGGGCCTGTCTCCGGCGCTGGCGCAGTCCGGCGTCCCAAGCCCTGTTGGTCTGGTTGATGATCGGCCTGGTGCCGTCTGCGCTGACGATGGAAGCGCCGCATTTTGGGCGTACGACGATGGTCACCCCCGCGATTGCGCTGCTGGCGGCCCTGGGCCTCCGCACGGCCTGGCAGTGGTCCCAGAGGGCCATCGTCCGCCAGTTGATCGTGGCTGCGGTGGGGCTCTCGTCGGCGTTAACTGTCTTCGACTATTTTGAACGGTGGGCGCAGGCCGACGATTTATTCGCGGCGTTTGACGGCAAACAGGAGCGGATCGCGCGCGCCTTGCGCGCCGCTCCAGCCGGCGCCAGCCTCTATGCCACGCCGGTCGAAGGCGATGCGTGGACTGTGGAATACCTGCTCGGCCCGGATGGATTTCGGCGTTTCAGGGCGTTTGACGGACGGGCCTGTCTGGTCATACCGGCCGCCCCACTCCGGCCGACGACGTACGCTATCATTGTAACGGAGGACGCGCGCACCCTGCCGGCCTTGCAGGCCGCTTTCCCGCGCGGCATGGGGATGCCGCTGCCACGCGAGGGGATGCCGCTGCCACGCGAGGGGCAGCCGTATCTGGTTCTCTACCAGATTCCGGCAGGGCTGGCGGCTCAGATGGCGACAGGCGCGTCACGAGGAGTAGATTTTGGCGGCCTGGCGCGAATGGCCGACTATACCCTGCCAGCGGCGACATGGACGCCGGGCGGCTCCATTCAACTGGACGTGACGTGGCGCGTGGAACAGGCGACACCGGCGGCCTACAAGGTTTTCGTTCATCTCATTGGCGCGCGCAAAGCGGATGGCGGTATCCTCTACGCCCAGACTGACGTCGAGCCGTGCGGAGGTTCGTATCCAACCTGGAAGTGGTCGCCCGGCGAGTTGGTGATGGATTCCTACCTGCTCCAGTTGCCGGAAGATTTGCCAGGCGGTGATTACACCCTTCAGATTGGCTGGTACGATGGCGGCCCTGGCGGCACGGGGGAGCGGCTGGCCGCGACCGACGAAGCCGGGCCGGTATCAGATAACGCAGTCAAGGTGAAACAGGTTCGGATTGGTCTGCCGTAAGGTCCCATTTATCCAGCCCGCATTTGAAAATGCCGGGTAGAGACGTTCCGCCGGAACGTCTCTACGGTATGCGCAATCGGGAAATTCAAGTGTGGCTGGTCGAGCATCGGTTAGAAACGCGCGGCGCGAGTGGTAAACATCCCCGGAACGGATAAGCACGTCGTGATTATTGGCGCCGGGCCGGCGGGGCTGACGGCCGCCGTGGAATTGTGCCGCCTCGGCCTCCCGGTCACCGTGCTGGAGAAAGACCGGCGGGTGGGCGGGATCGCGCGCACCGAGCAATACCAGGGCTATTATTTCGACATCGGCGGACATCGCTTCTTCACCAAGATTGCCGAGGTCGAGCGGTTCTGGCGCGAAATCTGCGGCGACGACTTCCTCCTCCGCCCGCGCATCTCACGCATCTTCTACGGGGGCAAGTTTTACGATTACCCCCTCAAGCCGTTTCAGGCGCTCGGCAACCTCGGCCTGTTGACCAGCGCGCACGTCGCGCTGAGTTACTTGTGGTCGCAGGTCTTCCCCTACCCGCGCGAGGACACCTTTGAAGAATGGATCTCCAACCGCTTCGGGCGCAAGCTCTATCGCCTCTTCTTCAAGACTTACACCGAAAAAGTCTGGGGCATCCCGTGTTCGGAAATCCGCGCCGAGTGGGCCGCCCAGCGCATCCAGGGCCTCTCGCTGCCGGTCGCCATCAAAAACGCGCTCTTCGGGCCGGACGGGCAGGAGGCCATCAAGACGCTCATCGAGCAGTTTCACTATCCCCGTCTGGGGCCGGGGATGATGTGGCAGAAGGCGGCGGATTTTGTGCAAGCCCACGGGGGCCGCGTGGAACTGGAGACCGAAGTGGTCCGTCTGCAAGCGGCAGGAGGACGGGTCGTCGGCGTGGCTGCGAAGAATTCCGGCGGGGAGGAGAGGCTGATTGAAGGCTCCGATTTCGTCTCGACGATGCCCCTCGCCGAGTTAATTCGCAAGTTGTCGCCGGCCGCGCCGCGCGAGGTGTCCGCCGCCGCCGCGGGGCTGACCTATCGCGATTTCCTCTCCGTGATCCTGATCGTCAATCAACCGCGCCTGTTCCCCGATAACTGGATTTACGTCCATTCGCCGGAAGTTCGGGTGGGCCGCGTGCAAAATTTCAAGAACTGGAGTCCGGACATGACGCCCGACGGGGCCACGACGGCGCTTGGCCTGGAATATTTCTGCGCCGAAGGCGACGACCTGTGGCAGATGGACGAAGCCGGGTTGATTGCTTTGGGCAAGCGCGAGCTGGAGCAGATCGGGCTGCTGAAGGCGCAGGATGTGATTGGCGGCACCGTGGTGCGGCAGCGCAAGGCGTACCCGGTCTACAACGGCGTCTACGCGAAATATCTGGCGACGATCAAAGATTACCTGGCCGGCTTCGAGAATTTGCAGACGGTGGGGCGCAACGGCCTGCACAAGTACAACAACCAGGATCATTCGATGCTGACCGCGATGCTGGCCGTGCGGAATATCCTCGACCCTGCCCCCGGTGGGCGGCACGACGTGTGGGAAGTGAACACCGACCGCTCGTATCACGAAGAGATGCGCCTGCCGCCGCACTCGGCGCTCTCGGCGGATGAAGCCGGGACGTGAGAGTGAGGCCTTGGTCGCGGTTTCAAACTTAGGACCGATTCCTGCCGCGTCTCCTCGGCCCAGGGGACGTGAGAGTGAGGCCTTGGTCGCGGTTTCAAACCGCTCCCACGACCAGGCGCGGCAGGCCCATACCCGCATGGTGTGCACGCGAACGTTGTCAGGCAACCCTGTTCTGCCGCAGTTGCACTGCGGCAGGGCCGCTGTCAGCAGTGCAACTGCTGACAAACTTTGCGTGCACACCCCCATGTTATAATCACGCCGTGAAGAGATGGCACGGGCGCGGCAATCAGCGCCGTGGGTCGTCGTCGTGAAAATCCTCGTCGCGCTGACTTACTATCGCCCGCACGTCTCGGGGTTGACGATCTACGTCGAGCGGCTGTCGCGCGCGCTGGTCGAGCGGGGGCATCAGGTCACCGTGCTGACCTCGCAGTACGACCGCGCGCTGCCGCGGCGCGAAAACCTGCTCGGCGTCGCCGTCGTGCGCGCGCCAGTGCTGATGCGCGTCAGCAAAGGCGTCATCATGCCGACCATCGGCTGGCACGCGACCGAGCAGGTCTGGAAGAACGACGTCATCAGCCTGCACCTGCCGCAGCTGGACGCGGCCGGCATTGCGCTGCGGGGACGACTTTTGCGCCGCCCGGTCGTGGTGACGTATCACTCCGACTTGCTGCTGCCGTTCACCCCGCTCAACTGGCTCGCCAACCGCGTCTCTGACCTCGCCAACCACGTCACGGCCCACCTGGCCGATGCGCTGTCCGCCTATACCGAGGACTTCGCGCGCCATTCGCCTTTCCTGTCACGCTACCTGAACAAAATCCGCGTCATCCCGCCGCCGGTCGAGATGCCGGAACCCGCGCCCGAAGCGGCGGCGGCCTTTCGCGCGAAGTACAACCTCGACGGCTCTGGCCCGGTGATCGGCCTGGCCGTGCGGCTCGCGGCGGAGAAGGGCGTGGAATATCTCCTGGAAGCCCTGTCGTCTATTCTGCGGCAGCATCCGGGCGCGCGGATCATCCACGCCGGGCCGCGCGAGGCCATCGGCGAAACAGAGTATCTCCGCAAACTCAGGCCCTTGCTGGAGCAGCACCGCGAGCGGTACCAGTACGTCGGCACGCTGACCCCGGCGGAGATGGCCGTTTTCTTCCGGTGTTGTGACGTCCACGTCCTGCCCAGCATTAACAGCACGGAGACATTCGGGCTGGTGCAGGTCGAGGCGGCGTTGTGCGGCACGCCCACGGTGGCGAGCGCGCTGCCCGGCGTGCGGATGCCGACGCAGATGACGGGCATGGGCCTCACCGTCCCCCCGCGCGACTCCGCGGCCCTGGCCGAGGCGGTGTGTGAAGTGCTGGCGCACCGGGAGAGATACGTCCGCCCCCGCACGCCGATTGCCGAGCAATTCTCGCCGGCGGCGACGGCGGCGCGGTACGAGGCGCTGTTTGAGGAGTTGCGCCGGCGGGTTTAGCCGCCACGCGCACTCCACTATCTGCCATCAGCCACATGCTGCCCCCCACTTTCGCCGACCTCTCCGCCCAAATGTTCCGGCTCTACCTCGACGGCCAATACGCCGAGGCCTACGATCTCGTCACGCGCGAGGCGCCTCGTTTCCCCGAGCGCGCGCCCCGGCTCTATTATTGGCGTGTCTGCCTGGCCTCGGTCAAAGGCGATACCGCGCTGGCGCTTCACCTGATGGATGAGGCCTTCGCCGCCGGGCATTGGTTCTCCCCCTTCCTGTTGCGCGAGGACTCGGATTTGAAGCCCCTGCAGGGCCTGCCGGAATTCGAGCGCGGCGTGGAGATTTGCCAGGAACGGCTGGCCGCAGCCCAGGCGCAGGCCGTCCCACAGATAACCACGATTCGTCCCGCAGGGCCGCGCCCGAAAGCCTACCCGCTCTTGATGGCCTTGCATGGCAACCAGCAGAACATGTGGATGGCCGGCGACCGCTGGGGGCCGGCCGTCTCGCGCGGGTGGCTGTTGGGCCTGCCTCAATCCTCGCAGGTGGCCGGCCCGGATATGTTCGTGTGGGATGACCGCGAGTGGGCCGTGCGCGAAGTCCAGGCGCACTTCGCCACGCTGTGTGAACAGTACGAGGTTGACCGCGGGCGGGTCGTGTTGGGCGGCTTCTCGGCGGGCGCGGAGACGGCTGTCCTGCTGGCCCTCAAGGGCGTTATCCCTGCGCGCGGGGTCATCGCCGTCGGGCCGGGCGGGCCGTACACCAACGAGCCGGAAAAGTGGCGCCCCATTGTCGAAGCAAGCAAGAACCGGGACCTGCGCGCCTATCTCATAGTCGGCGAAGAAGACGTGTTTCGCCTCAAAGGCACACAGGCGCTGGCCGAGTTTCTGCGCTCGCGCGGCCTCCCCTGCGGACTGGAAGTACATCCCGGCCTGGCCCACGACTTCCCGCCGGCTTTTGAGCAAAGTCTGTTACGAGCGCTGGCGTTTGTCGAGGACGCAATTCCACAAGACACCCAATGACCCGGTTGGCTTTTCTCGCCGACATTCACGGCAACCTGCCCGCGCTCGAGACGGTGCTGAACGACCTGGCGCAGTTCAAGGTAGATCAAGTCGTCGTCGCCGGCGACGTGGTGAACTGGGGGCCGTTCTCGGCGCAAGTGCTGGAGCGCGTGACCCGCGAAGGCTGGCCCGTCATCCGGGGCAACAATGAGTTTTACCTGCTGGACTACAATACCCCACGCGCTCCGGCGGAATGGAAGGACCTCGGTCAGTGGCCGATGCTCCCCTGGCTGCACCGGCAGTTGAACGGGCGCTGGCAGAACGTCATCGCCGCCTGGCCCGACGCCCTCAGCCTGCGCTTTGCGGATGGGCCGCCCATCCGCGTGGTGCACGGCTCGCCGCGCTCCCCGTGGGAGTCCATCCACTGGACAAACAGCGACGAGGAAATCACGGCCAGGCTGGCAGGCGTGGAGGAAACGACCGTCGTCGCCGGGCACACTCACCTGATGATGAATCGTACGGTGGGCCAATGGCGCATCCTCAACCCCGGCACAGCCGGTCTCCCGCTCGATGGCCGGGTCTCCAGCGTGAGTTACCTGCTGTTGGAGAGCGACGCGGCGGGCTGGCGACCGACGTGGCGGCGCGTGGACTACGACCTCGAACGGGTGCTGGCCGAATTTGCGCGGCTGCGGTTCGTGGAGGAGTGCGGCGTCGTGGGCCGCCTCGTCATCGCCGAATATCAAACCGCGCGGCTCAACCTGCTGCCGTTCCTGCGCTGGCGCGCCGCGTGCTGTTCCGAGGCGCCGTTCAGCCTCGAGCTCCTCGAGCCGTTCGCCAAGATCGACAAATGGCATTACACCCCGCGCGCTTATCACGTGAACCGCGCAGACGGAGGAGAGGTCTGAGCCGAACGCGACGAGCGCACGCAATACGGAATACGTTATTTCCCATGTCTCTCTCTGAATCCCTCCGCATTGCCCTGCGCGCGCTGGCCGCCAACAAACTGCGCGCGCTGCTCACCATGCTCGGCATCATCATCGGCGTGGCGGCGGTGATCACGCTGCTCTCAGTCGGCCAGGGGGTGGAGCGTTACGTCGCCGCGCAGTTTCAGGGCATCGGCTCGAACCTGCTATTCGTGTTCCCCGGCGGGCCGGACGAGCAGGGCGGGCCGCGCGCGGGCGCCAGCCGTGAACAGCCGCTGACCAACGGCGATGGCGAGGCGCTGGCCGATCCTTATCGAGCGCCGAGCGCCAAAGCCATCGCGCTGGAATTTGTCGGTTTCGCCAACGTGGAATATGGCCGCGAGGGTGTTAACGTGCAGGTCAGCGGGGTGAGCGTCAATTACCAGCAAGTGCGCCAGTTCCACGTCGCACAGGGCGAGTTCATCTCGGACGGCGACGAACGCTCGGCGGCGCGCGTGGCGGTGATCGGGCAGACCGTCGCCCAGACTCTGTTCCCGGGTGACGTGTATCCTCTGGGGCAGACGATTAAAATCAATAAACTGCCGTTTAAGATCGTCGGCACGCTGGAGAAGAAAGGCGGGGGGCTGTTCGGCGACCAGGATGCCATTGTGCTCATTCCCCTTTCGACTGCGCAGCAGCGCCTGTTCAATGCGCGTGCGCCCGACGGCCAATATCGCCTCTCGCTCATCTACGCGCAGGCGCTCGGCGAGGCGCACATGGAGGCGCTGGCCAAAGAGATCACCGCCGTCCTGCGCGAGCGGCACGACATTCGCTTCCGCGACGAGGACGACTTCACCATCGTGACGCAGGCCGACCTGCTCTCGGCCTTTGGCGAAGTGACGGGCGTGCTGACGGTCTTCCTCGGCGCCATTGCCGGCATCTCGCTGCTCGTCGGCGGCATCGGCATCATGAACATCATGCTGGTCTCGGTGACCGAGCGGACGAAGGAGATCGGGCTGCGGAAGGCCCTGGGGGCCAAGCGGCGCGACATCCTCGGGCAATTCCTCCTCGAGGCGGTGGCGCTGGCGCTCCTCGGCGGCGTGGTCGGCATTGGGCTGGGCGCGACGGGGGCGCGGGCCATCGCCGGCCTCCAGCCCGACGTGCCGATTGCCGTCACGCTCGACAGCATCCTCCTGGGGACCATCTTCTCGGCGGTCATCGGCCTGTTCTTTGGGATGTACCCGGCGTACCGCGCGGCGGCGTTGAACCCGATGGATGCGCTGCGCTATGAGTAACTGGTAGTTGGTAATTAGATTGCCCAACTCAGTTACCGCTGACTTACCAATTACCAATCACCTGCCACCAAGTGCTAATCGAGAACCTTCACCTCGCCTTCCGCTCCCTCGCCGCGAACAAACTGCGGGCGCTGCTCACGATGCTCGGCATCACCATCGGCGTGGCGGCGGTGATTACCTTGCTCTCGGTTGGGCAGGGAGTCTCGCGGTACGTGGCGGGCCAGTTCGAGGGGCTGGGGACGAACCTGGTCTTCGTCTTTCCGGGGGAGTTCCGGCCGGGGCGGGCCGGGGGGGTGAGGCGCACGACCGCCTTCTTGACTGAGGGCGATGCGCTGGCGCTGGCCGATCCCGCCCGGGTCCCCGACGCCGCACGGGTAGCGCCGCTCCTCCGACGCAACCTGCTCGCCACCGCCGGGAGCAATTCGATCAATGCCGTCGTGCGTGCGACGACGCCCGAATACGCCGCGGCGCGCAATTACAAAATTCTGGCTGGGCGTTTCATCACCCAGCTGGACGCCGACGAGCGCGCCCGCGTCGCGGTGATTGGGCAGACGACGCTCACCCGCCTCTTTGCCCCTGACGAAGACGTGCTCGGCGCGACCCTCCGTCTCAACGGCCAACCGTTCCGCATCGTCGGCCTGCTCGACCGGAAGGGCGCGACGGCGTTTGGAGACGAGGACGACGTGGTCATCATCCCGTACACGACCGCCGGACGGCTGTTCTCCGACCGGACGGCGACAGGCGAGCGGCGCGTCACGCTGATCCTGGTGCAGGCCGCCGACCCGGCGCGGCAGAGCGCGCTGATCGCGCAGATTACCGACGTGCTGCGCGACCGGCACAACATCCCTTACCGGGACGACGACGACTTCACCGTGCTTTCGGAAGAGGACCTGGTCTCGGCTTTTCGGGAGGTGACGGACGTGCTGACGATTTTCCTCGGCGCGATTGCGAGCATTTCACTCGTCGTGGGCGGCATCGGCATCATGAACATCATGCTGGTCACCGTCACCGAGCGCACCAGGGAGATTGGCCTGCGCAAAGCCGTGGGGGCCAGGCGGGCGCACGTGCTCTCCCAATTCCTGGTGGAGGCCGTGGCGCTGTCGCTGGCCGGCGGGTCCTTCGGCATCCTCGTCGGCGCGGCCGGCGCGTGGGCCATCCACCGCTACGTGCCGCAGCTGGACACGACGATCACCCCCCACAGTGTGCTGCTCGCCACCGGCTTCTCCATCGCCGTCGGGCTGTTCTTCGGGATTTACCCGGCCATCCGGGCCTCGGCACTTAATCCGATTGAGGCGTTGAGATACGAGTGAAGGGGGGGTCTACCTCCATAAAATGATGGATGACGGTCAGAGATGTGACTTATTCCACTACGAAAGCGGTCGGCGTGTGCCTATGCTAATCCGAAGAGAGTCGCCGCTCTCATTTCGGAGTCGCCGTGCCCGCTTATGCCTGCCCCCCTGACCACCCGCCCTTGGGCGTGCTCGCCGTCACGCAGGCCCAATGGGGCGAACGCATTGCCGACTACGTTCACCGCAATTGTCCGCCTTCGTGGACAGTTCATCGCTGGGCGGCCCCGCCAGCCCTGCCGCCGCTGATTGACGACCCGCTCGATTACCTGCCCCCCCGCCTGCCCCCGGTTGATCTGGTGCTGGCTCTCGGCGAGACGCCGGGCGCGGCGCAGCTCATCCCCGATATTGTGCAGTTATGCGGCGCGCGCTCGGTCATCGCGCCCATAGACCGGAACGAGGCCCTCCCGCCGGGCCTGATGAACCAGCTGCGGACCTGGCTGGCCGACCTGGGCGTGGCCGCCGTCTTCCCCAAGCCCTTCTGCTCACTGACTGAGATGACTTATAACTACCCGCCTCGTACCGTGGAATATGACGCCCCGGTCATTCGGGAATTTGCGGGCGTGTTCGGGCAGCCTCAGTTCCAGGCCGCGGTGGACGCCGGGCGGCGCATCCGCCTCGTGCGGGTCGAGCGCGAGGCGGCGTGCGGCTGCGCCCGCGAGGTGGCGCGGGGCCTGAGCGGCTGCCCGGTGGCCGAGGCGGAATACCAGGCCGGGATGCTGCACCACCACTATCCCTGCCTGGCCAGCATGAATCAGGATGCGGATTACAACGACACGCTCATGCACGTTTCCGGCCGCATCCTGCGCGAGGCGGTCCGCGACAGCCTCAAGGACTACCTGGAACCGGTTCCCTACTTCCGCCCAGGCGGGCGCGTGGAGGCAGACGACGAAGGGAGGGGTGACACCTGACAAACGGCGAAGGGCAGAGGGCGAAGGCAAAAAAGCGGAAGAAGACAGACAAATGATGATGGCTGGCTATTGGTCGTCAAGGAGAGCATATGGCTAAGATCCGCACGAACCCGCAACGCAGCATTGACCCCGCCGCGCAGCAAATGCTCACGCGCGCGGTGGAACTGGGCCTCGACACGGCCTTCACCCGCGCCGAGGTAATGGCCGCCTGTCCCATTGGCATCGGCAACTCGGCGGGCATCTGTTGCAAGAACTGTTTCATGGGCCCCTGTCGTTTGACGAAGGAAGGGCAGGTCGGCGTGTGCGGCGCGACGGTCGAGACCATCGCGGCGCGCAACCTCGCCCGCGCGGTCGCGGCCGGCTCGGCGGCGCATTCGGATCACGGGCGGGACGTGGCCTTCACGCTGCTCGCCACCGCCGAAGGCCAGGCGCAGGGCTACGAAATCCGCGACGTGACTAAACTCCTCGCCGTCGCCAGGAAGTTCGGCGTGCCGACCGAGAAACGTCCGCCGCACGAGATCGCCAGAGACGTGGCGAACAAGGCCATCGCGCAGTTCGGCCAGCAGACGGGCGAACTGGTCTACGTCAAGACCGCGCCGAAGAAGCGGCAAGAACTGTGGCGCAGGTACGGCGTCGTCCCGCGCGGGATTGACCGCGAAGTGGTGGACGTCCTTCACCGCACTCACATGGGCGACGACCAGGACCCGGAGCACATTCTCAAGGGCGCGATCCGCTGCGCCCTCGCCGACGGCTGGGGCGGCTCGATGATCGCCACCGACCTCTCCGACATCCTCTTCGGGACGCCCGCGCCGCGCGTGGGACAGGTGAACCTCGGCGTGCTCAAGCAGGACGAAGTCAACATCGTCCTGCACGGCCACGAGCCGACGCTCTCCGAGATGATCGTCCGGGCGGCCGGCGAACCGGAGATGATCGCATATGCGCGGAGCAAAGGCGCGCAGGGCATCAACCTCGCCGGGATTTGCTGCACCTCGAACGAAATCCTGCTCCGGCAGGGCGTGCCCTCGGCGGGCAACTTCCTGCACCAGGAACTCGCCCTGCTCACGGGCGCGGTCGAGGCGATGGTCGTGGACGTGCAGTGCATCATGCAGGCCCTCCCCAACCTGGCCGAGAAGTTTCACACCAAGTTCATCACCACCTCGCCGAAAGTGAAGATCACGGGCGGCCAGCACATCGAGTTCGACGAGCACAGGGCGCTGGAACAGGCGCGCGAGATCGTGCGGCTGGCGATTGACAACTATCCCAACCGGGGCGCGACGGTCATCCCGGACATCACCAGCGACCTCATCCCCGGTTTCTCGCAGGAATACATCAACTACATGCTCGGCGGCGCGTATCGCGGCTCGTTCCGCCCGCTCAACGACGCGATCATGTCCGGGCGCATCCGGGGCGTGGCGGCGGACGTGGGCTGTAACAATCCGCGCACCACGCAGGACAAGACGCACGAGTTCCTCGTCCGGGAACTGCTGAAGAACGACGTGCTGGTCGTGCAGACCGGCTGCGGCGCGCTCGCCGCGGCGAAGTACGGCTATTCGGTCGGCGAGGCGGCGCTGGAGTTCGCCGGGCCGGGCCTGCGCGAGGTGTGCGAGGCCACCGGAATGCCGCCCGTTCTGCACATGGGTTCGTGTGTGGATAACACGCGCATCCTCGGCGTGCTCACGCAAATGGCCGAGGAAGGCGGCCTGGGCGACGACATTGCCGACATTCCGGCGGTGGGCCTGGCGCCCGAATGGATGAGCGAGAAAGCCCTCGCCATCGGCGTCTACGCCGCGGCCTCGGGCGCGTACGTCATCTTCGGCATTGACTCGCCCGTGGGCGCGTCCGACGAGGTCGTGCGCGTGATGACCGAGACGTGGGAGAAAGTCCTCGGCGGCAAGATGGAGTTTGTCGCCAGCGACGAGGAGATGTTGGCGAAGACGCTGGCGCACATTGACGCCAAACGCGCCGCGCTCGGCCTGTCCCCTTACGACCCGCACAAGTTCGGGCGCAGCGGCGACTGGCGGGTGATGGAAATGCACGAGCGAGGCCGCGTCTCGACAGCGGCGTTATATGGAGGGAATGGAAGGAACTAAAGGGACTGTCGGAACTCAAGGAGCGCCGGCCAGTCACGAGTTCCGTCTGTGCCCCGGTTTCCCTGAGTTCCTTCACGAAGGAGCATAATCATGTCTCGTTACATTGCCACCCGCGCCATCCGCGGCGCCCATACCGTCGTCAACGAGTTCGAGAGCCTGCTGACCAAAGCCCTGGCCGAGAAGGGGCCGGACACACCCCTGGCGTTCCCGAATACGGCCTACTCTCTGCCGTTCATCCTGGGCATGACCGGCCAGCCCGTGGAAAAGTTGGGCGACCTGCAGCCGGTGTTGGCGCGGGCCAGGAATCTCCTGCACCCGCCGCCGCCCGACCGCCGCTGGACCCCCTATCTGGGGCAGACGCTCGACGCAGGCATGGCGACGCTGTTCGCCGAGGAGGGCATCGAGGCCGTGCGCTTTGTGTACGGCGCCGAGCCGCAGAAACTCCCCGGCTTCAAACTCGCGGGCGGCACGTCATTCACCAACCCCGAATTCCAGAAAGACGGCGACGGCCACCTCAACGGCCCGATTGACGACATCCAACTGCGCTCGTGGGGCATCCAGTTGGTGGACGGGCGGATGCCAGGGTTTGCCGCCATCGTCGGGTGCGCCAAGTCGAACGAGGTCGCGGTCAAGATCGTGCGCGAACTGCAGCGGCGCAACATCCTGTGCTTCCTCTCCGGCAACGTCAACGGGCGGAGCATCATCCACCAGTTGATGGAAGAGGGCGTGGAGTTGGGTTACGACACCTATACCGTCCCCTTCGGCCTCGACACCTACAGCGCCATCTACGCCCTCGGTTTCGCGGCGCGCTCCGCGCTCACCTTCGGCGGACTGAAAGGCGGCATGGCGCGCGACATCCTGCTCTACAACAAGAACCGCGTCTTCGCCTTCGTCCTCGCGCTGGGCGAGGTGGACGACGTCAAGTACGCGACGGCGGCGGGCGCGATCAACTTCGGCTTCCCCGTCGTCGCCGACACCGTCATCCCTCAAATCCTGCCCACCGGCGTCACCACGTACGAGCATGTCGTCTCGCTGCCGTTTGACGAAATCGAGGGCCGGGACGACCTGGAACGCGCCGAGAAACTGGTGCAAAAGTGCATCGAGGTGCGCGGGGTGAAGATCAAACTGACCGAAGTGCCGGTGCCCGTCCCCTACGGCTCGGCCTTCGAAGGCGAGGTCGTCCGCAAGAACGACATGCGCATCGAGTTCGGCGGCAAGCACTCGCGGTGCTTCGAATATCTGCGGATGCAGGACTTTGAGGCGGTCGAGGACGGCCGGATTACGATCGTCGGGCCGGATTTCTCCGACAAACCCCTGGGCGCGGCTATGGACATGGGCATCGTCGTGGACGTGGCCGGGCGGAAGATGCAAAAGGACTTCGAGCCGGTGCTGGAGCGCCAGATTCACCACTTCGTCAACGGCGCGTCGGGCATCCAGCACATCGGCCAGCGCGACATCGCCTGG
>DAOTXG010000086.1:0-5247 GCA_034435515.1 Anaerolineales bacterium | reverse complement strand
ATCCCCAGGCCCACCCCGTCGGGGATGGAGTGGCAGACGTGAAAGAACTCGACGCCAAAAGGCCCGATCTGCGCCCGGTCGCCGGCCTTGACGGTGTGGAGCGTGACGTCAGGGTGCATCTTGGCGTCGCGCAGCTTGACCTCGACCAGGCCGCGCGTGAGCGGCGTGGCGTAGATGGGCGCGTCGAGCGCCTCCATCACGTGCGTGATGGCGCCCGTGTGGTCTTCGTGCCCGTGCGTGATGATGACGCCGCGCACGGTGTCCTTCTTGCCGAGCAGGTAGCGGAAGTCGGGGATGATGTAGTCAATCCCGAGCATGTCGTTTTCGGGGAACATGAGGCCGGTGTCCACGACGAGGGAGTCCTTGCCGTATTCGAACAGCATCATGTTCTTGCCGATCTCCCCCAATCCGCCGAGGGGGATGATGCGGAGTTTGCTTGCCATACTTGCTTTTTTCCTTCTGTCAACGGATTGAACGGATTACACGGATGGACTAAAAGTCTTCCTCTCCCAATCCGTTAAATCCGCTTCATCCGTTGACCAACAACAAAAGCCCCGCCGGGGTCTGTTCCGGTCGGGGCATGAGATTAGAGACTGTGAGTGCAACAATTGCCAGGGGGTCGGTTAGTTGAGGCGGGTGACTTCGACTGCCTGCGGGCCGCGGAGCGATTCTTCAATCACGCATTCGACCTTGTCGCCTTCCAGCAGGTTCTTAATCCCGTTGCCTTTGATCGCCGAGTAGTGGACGAAAATCTCCTGCCCCTCGGCGGTGATGTAACCGTACCCTTTGGAACCGTCAAACCAGCGCACGACGCCCGTGGCGCGTTTAGACACAAAAGTCCTCCAGAAACAGATACGTGAATTTTATCACACGCAGGGATTCCAGTCAAAGACTCGACGGTTTCGTGTGCACGCACAGGTTGTCAGCCGAACTGCGTCGGAGTCCAAAATCTCCTGATTTTGGCCGAAGTCGGGAGACTTCGGACTCTGCGCCTGACATGTTTTGCGTGCACACACGGTTTCGCCCCGTGCGTACATGCAAATCATGTCAGGCCATCGTGCTGCAGAGACGCCCCGGTGGGGCGTCTCCGAGAGATGTTCCGCCGGAACGTCTCTACCGTTGCCAACCTTTGAGTGCACCTCGCATCACGATTGGTGATACAATAACCGCGTTGATTCTGGAAGATTACGATGCCCTCGCCTTTCCCTGGCATGGATCCGTATCTGGAAGACTCAGCCCGTTGGGCTGATTTCCACCTGACGCTCATCGTCACCCTGCGCCGGCAGCTGTCCCGCCTGGTTTCGCCCCATTTTCACGTAGACATTCAGGAGCACGTCTACCTGACTGAGCCAGGCGAGCTGGAGCGCCGCCACATTGCGCCGGATGCGTTTGTGACGCTGGGGCGACCGGCTCCAATGGGCCAGGCGGGCGGCCAGGCCGCGATCACGACGCCGGTTGTGGAAAAAGCCTTGCCGGAAACCGAGTCCCGACACCGGTATCTCGAAATTCGTGACGCGCGCACTCAGGAAGTGATCGCCATCATCGAAGTTCTCTCCCCCGCGAATAAGGCCCACGGCACGCAGCGCCGCGAGGCTTTCCTCCACAAGCGCGAGGCGGTGATGAGCTCCAGCGCACATTGGATTGAGATTGACCTCCTGCGCGGCGGCGAGCGCCCGGCGGACGTCCGCCGTCCCAGCGACTACTATGCTTTGCTGAAACGCGCCGGAGCAGACGCCGACCTGGAGGTGTGGTACTTCGACCTGCGCGATGCCCTGCCGGTGATCGCCGTGCCCTTGCGCCCGCCCTTTGAGGATGTCCCGCTGGTCTTGACCAGCGTGCTGGAGGAAACATACGCCGACGGTTTCTACGCGGACAAGCTCGGCTACGCCGGGCCGGTCCCGCCGCCGCGCCTGCGCCCGGCGGATGCGGCGTGGGTCGAGGCGCGGGCCCGTGAGTGGCTGGCTGCGCGCGGTTAAAGTCTTGCCGCGCGTGCGCCTCCGTGCTATAATCACAGATAGTTCCGGGCAATTGGCTCAGCTGGTTAGAGCGCGCGGTTCACATCCGCGAGGTCATAGGTTCAAGTCCTATATTGCCCACACAGCCCCAACCATGGGGCTTGTTTTTTGCCTCTCCCACATTGAACGGGAAACCGCGTAGGTCACGCTTGCAGCGTGACAGCCTGCGCGGTCAGAAGTTGTCACGCTCAAAGTGTGACCTACGCTTCAAAGTCGAGTTGTCTCCTGGCCGGGATGGGCTATACTTCTCACCCATTGTCGTGCACGAGTATAGGCAGGGAGGGAGTATGGCCCCTCAACCCCCGCCGTCCGGCCTGGATATCCTCAAGGCCCTGGTCGGCAACCTCCGAAATCAGTTTTTGATCTTCGCCATCGCCAGCGTCGTCGTTTTCGCCCTGTTCGGGGCGGGCATCCTGCGCGAATACATCCTTCTGATTTACTTCGTCTTCGTCTTCGTGCTGGTCGTGACGGCGCTGCCGGCAGTGGCGCGCTTCGTCCGCGACGTGAGAGCGAGCACGTCCCAGCCACCCCCATCACGGATTGATTCCTCCCAGGCAGATGTCCTTCCGCGCCAGACCGGCGGCGCAAATATTAGCGGCGAAGGTGACGTCAAAGTCGGCGGTGATATTGTTGGACGGGATAAGATCACCGTGATCTCCAACCAACGCGATCAGACCGGGCTTTCCCTTTCCGAGACTGAGCAGTTGCAAGCCTATCTGAACAGGGTCCGGGTCGAGAACGAAATCCTGCGCCTGGGCGGGGTGAGTTCCGAGGCCAGCGATCCGCAGAAAAGCGCGGCGGAACAACGCAACCCGCTGCTGCTGAAAGATGTCTTCATTTCGCTCAAGATTGACCGCTACCGGGGGGAGCCGGGGGAGAAAGAAAAGGAACTCAAGGAAAAGGAACTCAAGGAACAGAGGGAACTGCTGGAACTACGGGGGGAGCGCGAGCGGCTGACGGCGTTGGAGGCTTTGAGCGGCGAAGAGGCCGCGCGCGCTGTTTTGCTCGGCCTGCCCGGCGCGGGCAAGTCCTCCATCCTGCGCTACCTGGCCTATCACCTCGCCCTCGCCTATCTGCGCCCGAAGATGCTGCAAGAGAATCTGCCGGAGTGGAAAGCCGAGGCGCTCTTGCCGGTCTTCGTCCCGCTCGCGCGCCTGGCCGATGCCCTCCCGGAGCGAAGCGAGCGCGGGCTGGATGGCCGGGTGAGGCAGTTCATTCAGGACGATGTGGAGGCCCTGGCCGATTTGCGCGGCTTTGGCCGGCGGCTGTGGGAGGAAATCAAGGAACGCGGCGCGTTGTTTCTGTTCGACGGGCTGGACGAGGTCGCGCCGCACAAGCGGAGCGTGGTCAAGCAGGCGCTGGAAGATTTTCTCAAAACGCGCCCCAACTGCCGCGCGGTAGTGACCTGCCGCACTTACAGTTACGGCGACCCGAACTGGCAGCTGGAGGGCTGGCCCGCCTACAACCTGCAACCGCTTTCGGATGAGCAACAAGAAGAGTTTATCACCAAATGGTATGGCTCGCTCACCCGCAACGACCCGGCGTCGGAACTCCTGTACGCGGGCAAAGCGAAGACCTTGCGCCCCGCCATCTTCTCTCGCGACGCGCGCCAACTGCATCAGATCGCCGGCAACCCACTCTTGCTCACCCTCATCACTATCGTCCATACGCACCGCGAAGAATTGCCGCGCTCGCGCGTGAGGATCTACGATGAGTGCGTGCAATTGCTCCTGATCCGCTGGCAGACGCGCCGCACCTCAGGTCTGCGCTCGGTGCTGGAAGCCTTGCGCGAGGTCGCGCCCGACAAAAGCGCCAGCCTGGAAAGCCTGCTCCTGCGCTCGCTTTACGAAGCGGCTTTCCATGCGCGCGCCGGGCGCGGCCCACAGCACGGCGAGACTACGCTGATTGACCGCTTTGCGCTGGAGGCCGCGCTCCTGCCCCGGCTAGGCCGGGCGGCGACAGAGGTCTTTATCGAGTATTGCGAGACCGCCAACGGCCTGCTGCTGGCGCAAGGCTTGCGTCGCCTGCCCGGCCGCCCCGCCGACGAGCCGGAGGTGATGTGCTTCAGTTTCCCGCACCCCTCGTTCGAAGAATATCTCGCCGCGCGCTACCTGGCCATTTTAGACGAGCCGCACCGCGAACTGGCGCGCCTCAACGCCGAAAGTGACCGCTGGTTTTACGCAGGCGTGTTTCTGGCTGAATACGCCGCCATTATCAACCCGCGCCCGCGCGACCTGCTGGAACTGCTGGAGGCGCTGACCACTGGCGGACCCTCTGCGCTGGCTTGGCGCAACCCGTGGCTGGCGGGCGTCACCTGGCTCATTTTCCGGCAGGAATTCCCCGACCGCGCGGAGGGCAACCGTGACCTGGAAAAGCGCGTGCGCGACGGCTTGACTGTCCTATGCGTAGGCGGACACTTGGAACCCCGCGAGCGGGCCGAGGCCGGGCGCGCGCTGGCCGCGCTGGGCGACCGGCGGGACTTTGACGAAATGATCCCCATCCCGGCGGGCAAATTCTGGATGGGGAGCGAAAAGTACAACGACGAAAAACCCCTGCACGAGGTGAACCTGCCCTATGCCTACCGGATTGGCAAATATCCGGTGACGGTGGGGCAGTGGAAGAAATTTGTCGAGGCGACGCAGTACAATTGTGATCCGGACTCTTTGAAAGGCTACGACAACCACCCGGTCACCGATGTCTCCTGGCATGATGCTTGCACCTACTGCGAGTGGCTGACGCAAGAGTGGCGGCGCGCAGACAAGATCGGGCCGGGTGAAGCGGTGCGCCTGTCGACCGAAGCCGAGTGGGAGAAAGCCGCGCGCGGCTCGGATCAACGCGAATGGCCATGGGAAGGCGAATTTGGCGCGAATCGTGCAAATACAATTGAAAGCGGCATTGGCCAGACGTGCGCGGTGGGCCTCTTCCCGCAGGGAAATTCGCCCTATGGCGTGCTGGATATGGCCGGGAATGTGTGGGAGTGGACTTTATCTAAGTTCGAGAAGTATCCGTACATTTCGGGGGACGGGCGAGATGATGTAAAGGATAAAAAGGCCCCCCGCGTGCTGCGCGGCGGCTCTTTCTTCGGTAATGCCGGCGACGCGCGCTGTGCGTACCGCAATTGGGGCTACCCGCTCGACCGGGGCTGGGACTTCGGTTTGTGGGTGGTGGTCGCCCCGTTGTGACGCTGGACTCTGGGCACTCTGATTCTCTGGAGACTCTGAAAGCTCTGACT
>DAOTXG010000085.1:0-9944 GCA_034435515.1 Anaerolineales bacterium | reverse complement strand
CTGGTCCCAACAGTGTGGTGACCACCGACGACTGACCGCCCTGCTTCCCGCACCGGCGCTTCCCCCATTCGCTTCGCTCAAGAGGACAGGTCGAGCCACCCCTCACCACCCCGGAAAGACGGATTGACGGAATGAGCGGATTATGTCCCGCCCCATCACCGCATCCGTTCATTCCGCTCATCCGTCTTCTTCCTCCCGCCTGTCGTCGGCTTGAGCCACAAACTTACCTTGAGATTCATGGCGGTGAGCAGTGGGCCCGGTAGCCAAGTAACCTAGCAATGGGCGCCAGGATGGGCAGGACAAGAGAGGCAGCGACCTTTAGCGTCCGTGAAGCCGGGAGAGTTTCATCCCGGTACGCCATGAATAGCACCGCGGCTTGCAATGGGTTCGGGATACCGCGCCGGTTTAGTTTACCATCTTGAGCCAGACCAAACACGGTTTCGAACATGATTTCCGTCTTCAAGGCGGGCCGGAATTCAACCAGCATCCGACTTTCCTCTTCGGCGTCATTCCACACGATATGGGGGCTGCCACGGGAAACAATCACCGTCTGGCCAGGGCTGGCCGTTTGCTCCTTCCCGTCAATGCGAAATCGCGGCGTTCCCGATAGAATCTGAAATCGCTCTTCCTGGTGAAGGTGGATGTGCTCAACGACGACGAATCCCCTCGGTTTGAGGGAGTAATCAAGTTGCAGGAGTTCGCCGTGGGTGTCGCCAGACGTCTTACAAAATACGATCCGCTCCCCTGTGATTGGATTCTCAATGACCTGTCCTGATTGCGCCATGCTCTGCCTCTTTTGCATCCTTGCGCCTTAACATCGCCTGCCTCTGCTTTGCGGAAGGATTCTTTTTCTTCCTTTGCCTCTCGGCGCCCTGGCATCTGTGCGTCTCGCCAAGCCGCCCTACTCCTTCGACTCCGCCCCGGGCACGGTCCGGAGGTACTGGAAAATCGCCCGCAGGTCTTCTTCCTTCAATCGGCCGTAATCCTTCCATGGCATCGCCTCATTCAGCGTGCGACTGTCAGGCGTCACGCCGCTAGTCATGGCCTTGATAAAGTCCGCCTCCGACCAGCCGGCCAGTTCCCCTGCCGGGGTCAGGTTGGCGGCTGGCGGCATATCCGGCGGCGCGAAGGGGATCGGGCCGCCGGCCAGGTTCTCGCCGTGACAGCGTTCGCATCCGGTGAGACTGACGACGTATTGGCCGTATTCCACCGTGCCCATTTCGGGTTGAGCAAGTGGGGCGGTGATAGGCGCAGTGGGATTCGGCGACTCGAACAAGCCAATGGACAGCACGATCTTGCCCACGATGTTCGCCTCCACGGGCGGCACCTCGTTGCGCACCGGCGCCAGGCTGCGCAAGTACCCGACGATGGCCGCCACGTCGGCGTCGCTCAGGCTATAGAAAGCCGAGGAGGGCATGATGGCCAGCGCCACTCCGTCCTTGTCAATCCCCTCCCGGATAGCCCGCGCGATCTCCGCGTCCGTCCAACTTCCCAGGCCAGTCTCGTCATCCGGCGTCAGGTTCGGCGGGGCGAAGTTCGCGGAGATCGGTCCCAAACTGGCCGGTTCGGCGTGGCCGACCAGCGGCGCGTCCCGGTCTTGCGCCTGGCCTTCGGCCACGGCGGGGCCATGACAGCCCTGGCAGCCGATCACGTCGCGCACCAGGTATTCGCCGCGCGCCACCCCCTCAGGGCTGGTGTCCGCCGTGATGTTGTACACGGGCCGATCCACCTTGCGGTGAAACATCACCTGCCCGTAGATCGCCAGGCCCGCGAAGGCCGCCACGATCAACCCGATCAACCCCCCGAGCACAATCCCGACCCACTTCAATATCTTGCACATTGTAGCCTCCTTCTGATTATCGAAAACCTCACAGGTCGGCTTCGCGCAGACCTGTGAGGTCTGTCCCGCTCCGACGGAACAGTAGGCCCAGCGTGAGGCCATATACCGCATGAGCCGCGGCAAAGTGAACGAGGGGAACGGCGCGCAAAGCCGAACCCCAGATAGGCAGCAACACACCCTGCGCCAGCGCCCACAGCGCCAGGCCATACGCCAGGCTGCACACCAGGCTCAGCCGCCGGTCAAATCGCCGGCGGAATGGCGCCAGCCGCCAGCCCCCGCCGAACAGCGCGCCGTACACACCCGCCACCGCCAGGTGCGCCAGCAGGCCAATGAGCGGCGACCCGCTCGCTCCCGGATCGAATCGCCCGACCACCTCCACCACGCTCTCGCCCCTCGCCAGCCCGATCACCATCAGATAGGCGAGCATCGCCGCGCCCGCCAGGCTTCCGCCCAGCAGACCTTCCACAGCCGCCTCGCCCATCGTCAGTTCTCTGCGCGCTTCAATCCGGGTATTCATCATCGTCTTCCTCCGATAGTCTGTCTCCACTATACTCGCCTCGCGTCCTGAAAACGTTACGGGAGACGTTACGGAAAGGCTGATGATTTAAGGAAGAAAATCAGCGCCATCAGCGTTTTTTCAGCGGAATCAGCGTTCTCCACCGCTCAGGCCAAGTAGTTACTTTTCGAGTACAATTTCCACGATGCCCCACAAGCCCAAATCTGTCAGCCTGTATTTGCTCGGCTCGCCGCGCCTGGAGCGCGACGGCCAGCCGGCGGAGGTGGACACGCGCAAGGCCATCGCCCTCATGGCCTACCTGGCCCTGACCCGCGAGCGTCAGGGGCGCGACAAACTGTCCGCGCTGCTGTGGCCGGAGGCCGACGACGCCAAAGCACATGCGGCCTTGCGCCGCACGCTCTCGGTTCTCAACAAAGCCCTGGCCGGGGCCGGGCTGGAGATCGAACGCGAGGCGATTGGGATTGCGCCGGAGGTGTGGGTGGACGTGGACGAGTTCCACCAGCGCGCGAAGGAGACGTGCGATTTGCGCGCGCTGGCCGAGGCCGCCGCGCTGTATCGCGACGACTTCATGACGGGCTTCACCCTGCGCGACAGCCCCGCCTTCGACGACTGGCAGTTCTTCCAGTCCGAGACCCTGCGCCGCGAGCTGGCGGGTGTGCTGGAACAATTGGCGCGCGCCCACGGCGACCAGCGCGAATACGAGCCGGCCATTCAATACGCCCGTCGCTGGCTTGCTCTCGATCCATTGCACGAGCCGGCCCACCGCTGCCTGATGCAGTTGTACGCGTGGACGGGCCAGCACGCCGCCGCGCTGCGCCAGTATCAGGAATGCGCGCGCATCCTCGACGCAGAACTTGGCGTGCCGCCGCTGGAGGAAACCACGCGGCTGTACACGGCGATCAAGGAGCGCCGCGGGGCGGAAATCCCAAATCCCAAATCTCAAACCCCAAGCCCCCCATCTCTAATCTCCAATCTCCAATCTCCCGCCGTCCTGCCGCTCGTGGGCCGTGAGGCGGAGTGGGAGGCCCTGACACGCGCCTACGCAAGCGTTCAAGCCGATGGCCGATGGATTGTAATTGAAGGCGAGGCGGGGATTGGCAAGACCCGGCTGGCGGAGGAGTTCCTGGCGCATGCGCAGCGCAACGGCTCAGCCACACTCACTGCGCGCTGTTACGCGGGTCAGGCAGCGCTGGCCTACGGCCCGGTGGTGGAAGCCTTGCGCGCCGCCCTCGCGCGGCCTGACGCGGCGAAGAAGCTGGCCTCGCTGCCGCCCCATCACCGGGCGGAGGCCGCGCGCCTGCTGCCGGAACTTAATCACGCTCCCATCCCGGCCCCGGTTGAAGGCCCCGGCGCACAGAGCCGTTTCCTGGAGAGCCTGCGGCAAACTCTCCTGGCCTTGTTGGATGCGCTTCCCCAAGCGCATATCCGCCCCGCCCCCGGCCTGCTGTTCCTGGATGACGCGCAGTGGGCGGACGAGGCCACGCTTGATCTGCTGACCTACGTGGTGCGCCGTCTGCGTAAGACGCCGCTGATGGTGCTGACGGCGTGGCGAAGTGAAGACGTACCCCTCCATCACCGCCTGCGCACCCTGCTGGCCGAGGCCGAGCGCGCGCAGACCGGGCAGCGGCTGTCTCTCTCTCGGTTGAATCTGCCCGCCGTTACGCAACTCGTCGGCCAGGCGCTGCCCGGACGGCCTTCGGCCATGGTGGAACAATTGTACCGGGAAACCGAAGGCTTGCCGTTCTTTTTGGTGGAGTACCTCGCGGTGTTAACCCAACAGCCGGAGGCTTTGGCGGAAGGAGCGCTGCCGGCCAGTGTGCGCGATCTGCTCAACACCCAACTCGCCGCCCTCAGCGAGACGGCGGCGCAAGTGCTGGCCGCGGCGGCGGTCATGGGGCGCTCCTTCGACGCGGAAACGGCGCAAGCCGCCAGTGGGCGCAGTGAGGCCGAGACCGTATCCGCGCTGGAAGAACTGACCGCGCGCCGGCTGGTAGCCGAGCGGGAGACCGGCTGCGACTTCAACCACGACAAACTCCGTGCGCTCGTGTACGACCAGACCAGTCTGGCGCGCCGCCGTTTGCTGCATCGCCGGGCGGCGGAGGCGCTCGTCACTCGCGCGCGGCGGCAGGGCGCTGGCTTGCTGGCGGCGGACACCGCGCGCCACTTTCAACTGGGCGGCAATGAGGCGCAAGCGGCGGAGTACTTCAAGTTGGCTGGCGAACACGCGCGCGCGTTGTACGCCAACGCAGAGGCGCTGGCCCACTTCCGTTCCGCGCTGGCGCTGGGCCACCCGGATAGAGCGCCCCTGCACGAAGCCATTGGCGACTTGCAGACGCTGGCCGGCGACTACGGCTCTGCGCTCCAGAACTACGAGTCCGCGGCCGCGGCGGCGTCCGCCCCCCTCGCCGAGTTGGAACGCAAACTGGCCAACGTCTATGACCGGCGCGGGGATTGGGATTTGGCGGAGAGTCACTTTCAGGCGGCGCTGGACGCGCTGGACGAGAACGGCCTGCCCGAAGCCCGCGCGCGGCTGTTCGCGGATTGGAGCCGCACCGCGCATCATCGCGGCCACGACCGCCGCGCAGCCGAACTCGCGCAGCGCGCCCTCCAATTGGCTGAGGCTGCGGGTCACACGCGCGCGCTGGCCCAGGCGCACAACTTGCTCGGCCTCATCGCCAGCCGCCGGGGTGATTTCGCGCAAGCCGGCGCGCATCTGGAACAAAGCCTGGGACTGGCGGAGGCGCTGAACGATCCAGATGCGCGCATCGCCGCACTCAACAATCTCGCCGCCCTCTGCCGCGAAAGCGAGGACGCGCCGCGCGCGCTGCAACTCATCGAAGCCGCCCTCGCCCTGTGCGTTTCCATCGGCGACCGGCACCGCGAGGCCGCCCTGCACAACCACCTCGCCGACCTCCACCACGCGCGCGGCGAGGCGGAAGCCGCGATGCAGCATCTCAAGCAAGCCGTCGTGTTGTTCGCGGAGATCGGCGAGCTGAGCGGTAGCCGAAGCTCAGGCGCGGCTCAGCCGGAGATTTGGAAGCTGACAGAGTGGTAATCCGTTTTTATGCCGATGATAAACACAACGCTCCCCTCCATCTGGCCCGTCAGCGAGATCGTCATCTTCGACTGCGACAGCACGCTGACGGTGGTCGAGGGCATTGACGAGCTTGCCCGCCTAAACCACAGCGCCGCCGACGTGGCTGCGCTCACCCGCCAGGCGATGGACGGCGCGCTGCCGCTCGACGCGATCTACGCGCGCCGCCTCGACCTCTCCAATCCCACCCGCGCGCAGGTGCGCCACGTCCAGCGCATCTACCGCGAAAACGTCGTCCCCGACGCGCCGCAGGTCGTGCGCGCCCTGCAGGACCTCGGCTGCCAGGTGTTCATCGTCAGCGGCGGCCTGATCGAGCCGGTGCGCGATTTCGGCGCCTGGCTCGGCGTTCCGCCCGATCATATTTACGCGGTAGAGATGGAATACGACCAGCTCGCCGGGCAGTGGTGGCGCTACTGGGAGCAGGTCGGCGGCAACAATCCGCACGCCAACTACCTCGCCGTGCGCGAAAACCCACTCACCAGGGCGGGCGGCAAGATAAGCGTCGTCACCGCCCTGCTCGCCGACCATCCGGGCCGCTCGATTCTCGTCGGGGACGGCCTCTCCGACCTCGAAGCGCGGGATCAGGTGAACCTGTTCGTCGGCTTCGGCGGCGCGGTGTATCGGGAGCGCGTGGCGCGCGAGGCCCCGGTTTACATCCGCGCCTTGTCGCTTGCCCCGCTGCTCCCACTCACGTTGGGACGGGCAGCCGCCCGCGTGCGCCCGTGGAGCCATCTGTACGCCGAGGGCCTGCGGCGCATCGAGCAGGGCGAATTGACATTCAACGACCTGGAGCTGCAGCGGGCGTTCGCCCAGGCGGTGTTGCCTTCCAATCGTTATGTATAAAATCGTCATCGCCGACCACCTCGACCAGGCCGGCTGGGCGGTTCTGCGCGCCGCGCCGGACGTGAGCCTGGTCGAACCGCCGGGCGAGCGCCGCGCCTTGCTGGCCGCCGTGCGCGACGCGCACGCGCTCATCGTTCGCTCAAGCACGACAGTAGACCGGGAACTGCTCGACTGCGCGCCTGGGCTGCAGGTGGCCGCGCGGGCCGGGGCGCGGCTCGACAACGTTGACCTGGACGAGTGCACGCGGCGCGGGATCATGGTTATCAACGTCCCGGAGGCCAACGTCATCGCGGTGGTGGAACACACGCTGGGGATGATGCTGGCGCTCGCGCGGCGCATCGCCGAGGGCTACGCCAGTCTGCGGGCCGGAGAATGGCGGCGCCACGATTTGCTTGGCGTGCAATTGTTCCAAAAGACGCTGGGCATCATCGGCTTCGGGCGGCATGGCCGGCAGGTGGCAGCGCGGGCCAGCGCCTTCGGAATGCACGTGCTGGCTTACGACCCGTACATTGACGCCGGCGAAGCGCGCGCCCAGCGGGTGAGCATCGTCGGGCTGGACGAACTGCTGGAGCAGGCCGACTTCATCTCGCTGCACACCACGCTCACGCTTGAAACCCGGCGCATCTTGAATGCCGGCGCTTTCGCCAGGATGAAAGACGGCGTGCGCCTCGTCAACTGCACCCACGCCGATCTCATTGACGAGACGGCGCTGCTGGAGGCGCTTGACACGGGCAAAGTCGCCGGGGCCGCGCTCGATACCTTTCAAGTGGAACCGCCGCTGAACAACCGGCTGGCGGCTCACCCCCGCGTGCTGGCCGTGCCTCATCTCAACCAGAACACCCTCGAGTCGCAGACGGAGACCTCGCGCCAGGTAGCGCAGGATGTCCTCGACGCGCTGCGCGGCGACGACTACCGCAACGTCGTCAACCTGCCGTTCCGGCCCGGCGTCGAATACCGGCCCAACCGGCCTTACCTGCTCCTGGCGGAAAAACTCGGCCAGGCCCAGCGCCAATTAGCCCTGGGCCGGATTGAGCGGGTGGAGATTGAAATCCTCGGCGAGGGGCTGCAAAATCTCGTGCGCCCGGTCGCCGCCGCGCTGCTGACGGGGCTGCTGCGCCCGGTGGACGAACGACCGATCAACTACGTCAGCGCGCCGGTGATCGCTTACGAACAAGGCCTCAAATTGTCGCAGGCGCGCGGGCTGGAGCTCGTCAATTACCCTAACCTGATCTCCTGCCGCGTCCACTGGGCAGGCGGGTCGCGCACGATGGCCGGCGTCATCTTTGCCGGCGGCGAACCGCGCCTGGTGCAGTACGATTCGTTCCGGATTGACGCCAGGCCGGAAGGCTACGTGCTGGTGCTCGAAAACGACGACGTGCCCGGCGTGATGGGGCGCGTGGGCACGCTGCTCGGCAGTCACCACATCAACATTGGCGAATGGCGGCTGGCGCGCAATCAACCCGGCGCGCGCGCCATTTCATTCATTAATGTAGACTCAGCCATCCCGGCCGAAGTGTTGGAGGAACTGCGTCGCACCCCGGCCATCTCGCAAGCCAAAATCATCAAACTTTGAGGAAGAGCAGATATGAACGTCTCCGAAGCCATCCGCACCAAGCGCGCCGTGCGCCAGTTTACCAGCCAACCTGTGCCCGAGGAGGCCGTGCGGGCCATCCTCAACGCCGGGCGCCGCGCGCAGAGTTCCAAGAACACTCAGCCCTGGCACTTCGTCGTCGTCCACGACCGGGAGAAGCTCAAGCAACTCTCCGAGTGTGGCACGTACGCCGGGCATCTGGCGGGCGCGGCGCTGGCCATCGTCCTTCTTACCCCTGATCCGGCCCAACGGTGGTCCATCATGTTCGACGCCGGGCAGAGCGCGGCCTATATGCAGCTGGCCGCCTGGGAATTAGGCCTCGGCTCGTGCCTGGCGACCATCTACGAACCGGAGAAGGCCAGGGCCATCCTCGGCGCGCCCGCGGAGCAGCACGTCAACGTCGCCCTCTCTTTCGGCTACCCCGCGCCCAGCCAGGTCCGCCCGGACGTAGTGAAGAAAGGCGGGCGCCGACCGTTTGACGAGGTGGTGCACTGGGAGCAGTGGTGAGGGGCTTTCGGGCTTTCAAGCTTTAACCGCGAAGGACGCGAAGGAAGCGCGAAGAGCGCGAAGGTTTTTGGGGGAGGCAGATAAGCGTCGAGGTTATTGCCAAAGACGTCGCGGCGACGGGTTTTCAAGCTTTAACCGCAAAGAACGCTAAGAAGGCGCGAAGAGCGCGAAGGTCTTGGGGGAGGCAGATGGATATTGAGGTTATCGCTAAAGACATTGCGGCGACGGGTTTTCAAGCTTTAACCGCAAAGAACGCTAAGAAGGCGCGAAGAGCGCGAAGGTTTTTTAGGGAGAGGCTATGGATATCGAAACAATCGCTAAAGATGTCGTTGATGCGGCGATCAAGGTGCATAAGGCGCTGGGGCCGGGGTTGCTCGAGTCAACCTATCGGGAGTGCCACGCCTACGAGATGCGCCAGCGCAAATACACGGTGGAGACGGAGGTTGTTTTGCCGATCACCTACGAGGGCTTGCAACTCGACGCCGGCTACCGGCTGGACACCTGGATCGAGCGCATGGTCATCCTCGAACACAAGGCTGTCGAACATCTGCTCCCCGTACACCAGGCGCAACTGCTCACTTATTTGCGACTCACCCAGTGCCGTCTTGGATTTATCCTGAACTGGAACGTCCCGCTGATGAAAACCGGCATCCATCGCTTCGCCAACAACCTGTGATCCACTCCTTAAAATCCTTTGCGTCCTTAGCGCCTCCTTTGCGCACTTCGCGGTAAAGCTTGAATCTCATCCCTGACAACACCTATGACTCAACTCCTACTTATCCGGCACGGCGAAAACGACTACACCCGCCAAGGCAAGCTCGCGGGTTGGACCTCCGGCGTGCATCTCAACGCGGAAGGCCTTAAGCAAGCCCAGGCGCTGGCCGAACGGTTGAACCAGGCCCCGATCCGGGCCATCTATTCCAGTCCGCTCGAACGGGCGCGCGAGACCGCCGCGCCCCTGGCGAAGGCCAAAAGCCTGTCGGTGCTCGTCCGCTCCGGCCTGGGCGAAGTGCAATACGGGCGCTGGACGGGCAAGAGCCTGAAGGCGCTCAAGCGCACGAAACTCTGGCGCGTCGTCCAGCAGCATCCGGCGGCCATGGAATTCCCCGAGGGCGAGACCTTCCGGGCGGTGCAGGCGCGCGCGGTGGACGAGATCGAAAAGATCGTTCGCGAGCATCCCAAAGACCTGGTCGCCGCCTTCTCGCACGGCGACGTGATCAAGCTCGTCGTCGCGCACTACCTGGGCGCGCCGATTGATCTCTTCCAGCGCCTCGTCGTCAACACGGCTTCCGTCACGGTGCTGCAATTGGGCCAGGGGCATCCGGCTCTGGTAAAATTGAACGATACCAGCTCTCTCGCACCCAGGTAAAAGGACCAGGCGCATGGCGGGCACGCATTACGAGTTCAATCCGGTCACGCACATCACCACTGGCTACATCGGCCAGCCGGGCAAACGCGTGTTCTACCTGCAGGCCTTCAAAGACCGTGAGGTCGTCACGCTCATCGTCGAAAAGCAGCAGATGGAGGCCCTGGCGCACTACGTCGAGCAGTT
>DAOTXG010000084.1:0-5115 GCA_034435515.1 Anaerolineales bacterium | reverse complement strand
GTTTACTATGAAAAGCGCAGAGCGGAAAGCGACTAAAGCCGCTGTGGGCACGCAAACGTTGTCAGGCGGCCCCGTTCTGCCGCAGTTGCACTGCGGCAAGGCTGCTGTCAGCAGTGCAACTGCTGACAAACTTTGCGTGCACACAAGCCGCTCGCATGCACGCAGAGGTTGTCAACGGTAGAGACGTTCCGGTGGAACGTCTCCCGGAGGCGCGCCGGTGGAACGTCTCCCGGAGGCGTTCCAGTGGAACGTCTCCGGGAGACGCCCCAGCGGGGAGACGCCCCACCGGGGCGTCTCTACAGCACGACCAGGCGGCGATGATTACGACCAAGACCGAGCGGCGCCGCAAGAGCCGCATCCGGGGATGGATGCTTTCTCCTCGAGACGTCGGCCATCTCCTGTTAAACCCGAGAGAGCCGTCAGTTGCTGCATCGCCGTGACGCGATGCTACAAGTTGCAACCGTAACCCGATGTCTCATTAATCGTCGGGCCACTGACAGGGCCGGCGGTGTTGCCCAGCGCGTCTGTCGCATCCACGCCCCACTCGATCCGGCCGAAGCGCGGCACGACGAAACCAAAACCGCTTCCCAATTCAGTGCCAGACCACGTGCCGCCGGTCATTGGCCCGCTCATGGAAGTGCCGCCTGAGTCGGAAATAAGGCCCAAGGAGTCATAAACCGTCCAACTCGTGAAAGCCGTCGTCACGCCATCGGGATCGGTAATATCGGCTGAGAAGGTAACAATGCAGGTGGAGCCATCCAACGAGGGAGGCACAGCACTGAGAAGCGAGATGACCGGCGCTACCGAGGTGGGGGTCGGGGTGATGGTTGGCGCCGGGGTGTCCGACGGCGTTGGGGTGACGGGCAGCGTCGGCGTGGACGTAAACGTCGGTATGGGCGTCGCCGTGGGGGTAGATGTCGGCGCGAAAATCGTGGCTGTTGCGGTTGAGGTGTCAGTCGCCGTCGGCATCGCGGTGGCTGTGGGCGTCGGCGTCGCGGTCGCCGTCTTGGTCGTGGTGGCCGTGGGCGTCGGCGTCGCGGTCGCCGTCTTGGTCGCGGTGGCCGTGGGCGTCGGCGTTGCGGTCGCCGTCTTGGTCGCGGTGGCCGTGGGCGTCGGCGTCGCGGTCGCCGTCTTAGTCGCGGTCGCCGTAGCCGTCTTAGTCGCGGTGGCCGTGGGCGTCGGCGTTGCAGTGGCCGTCTTGGTCGCGGTGGCCGTAGCCGTCTTGGTCACGGTGGCTGTGGGCGTCGGCGTCGCAGTGGCCGTCTTGGTCGCGGTGGCCGTAGCCGTCTTAGTCGCCGTGGCCGTGGGCGTCGGCGTCGCGGTGGCCGTCTTGGTCGCGGTGGCTGTGGGCGTAACCGTTTTCGTCGCCGTGGCTGTAGGGACGGAGGTGTTAGTCGCCGTCGGGGCCAACGTCTTGGTCGGGGTGTTCGTCGGCGGGACGGACGTAAAGGTCGCCGTCGGCGGAACCGCCGTGTTGGTGCTCGTCGGGGCAGGCGGGAGGCCGCCGCCGCTGGTGGTAGGCGCGGGAGTGCTGGTGCTGGTCGGGGCGGGAGTGAACGTCCTGGTCGCCGGGCGCTGCGTGGGGCGCGTGCTGGTCGGCGAGGGTGGCGAGGTGTTCGTGGGCGCCGGGGTCTGACTGGCCGTCGCCGTGGCCGCCTGTGTGTCCGTGGGGCGCGGCGTGTCGGTGGTCGTCGGCTGTGCGGTCCCGGTAGCCTCCGCGGCCGCCGTCAGCGTGACGACGATCCGCTGGCCTTCCGGGTTGTTTTGCAGGAAGGCCTGCACCGCCTGACCCGTGAGCGTGACGCGGGTGATATTCTGGCCGCCTTGGGTAACGGTGATCTTTTCCAGGTTGCCGAGTTGTTCATTGCCAAAGCCGCACTGGCCTTCCAGACATTCCAGCGTCAACACGTCGTCGTTGGGATCATTCGGGTCGCCGAGGTCGTATTCAAAAACCGCAAATGAGCCGCGCACGGACGCAACGCCGAGGGGAGTTTCGACCTGGACTTCGCCGCCGGTCAGGCTGACCCAGAGTTTTCCGGCCTCGAGCTGCAGGCGGCGGACAAAGCCCTCGGGCGCGGGAGCCGTATCCTGCATGGTGAAGGTGGAATTGGCCGCCACGCGGATGATGATGCCGTCGCTGAAGTCCAGGCGGGCGCGGGAGTCGTCGCCGGTCTGAACCTGGCCGCCGATATGCAGGGCGAAACCAGTGGTCGCGGCGGCGAACGCCTCGGCGGCCGAGGGGCGGGCGGCGACGTCGTTGACGATTTCGCTGATGACAGCGGTGCGTGGATCAGCCGTGGCCGGAGCGGGGCTGGCGAGTGGCGTAGGCGTAGCCCGCCGGCCGCAGGCGCCGAGCAGCAGCGCCCCGGTGACGAGCAAAGCAAAGATCGTCCGACGAGATAAGCGCATATCAATTCCCTGACAAAACCTCCCGCCAGCTCCAAACCCGCGGGAGGTTCCATAAAATAAATCGCGGTTCAGGCGCGAAAGTTACGCCTTTCCGCCCAGACCCTAAGAGGCTTAGGGGCCGTCTAAAAATAACTTCCGCACTTTCACAACCGTAGGAGCGGCTTGTAGCCGCGACCCTCGCGGTTGAAAACCGCTCCTACGCTAGAAAACGGGAAGTTGTTCTTAGACGAGTTCTTAGAGACCTTTAGGGTCTGAATCAACTTGGAACTTGTTCTAGCGCAGTTCGAGCTGCGCATCGGTCACCTCGACTTCCGGCCGGTTGCGCTCGATCCAGGCGACAATTTTCTCCAGCTCGGCCTGGACGAAGCCAGCCTCGTTGGCGACGGCGACGATGCCGATCTCCGCCGACTGCCACACGTCCTGCAAGCCTACTTCCGCCGCCGCCACGTTGAACTCCCGATGCAGGCGGGCGAGCAGCGGCTTGAGCAGGCCGCGCTTGGTCTTGAGCGACGCGCAGCCGGGCAGACGCAGGCGCACGCGGCAAGCCCCGATAATCATGGGCGGCATTGTAGCACAGGCGCCTGGCCTGTTAGAGCTGTCCAGATAAGTTCTTTCCCGTCTCACACCTGACAGGTTTTTTGGAAACCTGTCAGGTGTGAGACGCAGGCGGAAAAGACTTTTCTGGAGAACTATAGAGATTGATGGTAAACGGGATAGCACTAACAGGCAATACTTACTTTTGGTTTATCTTGGTTATAATCTCGGTATGTCTAAATCCTGGACCAACCTCCTCGTCATTGGTTTGTTAATCATCGCCGCGCTCACCGGGTGGGGGATAGTGGATGCGGTGCGGCAGGCTACGCAGCCTTCCGCCGCCGTCACGGGCGGCCTCGCCACCCAGGTGCAGCAGCTCATCCACCCGACTCCGACGATCTACCCCAACCCGGTCACGGTAGTACTGCAGGTACGCTCGCTCGCCCGCCTCGAAACGGCGCAGTACACCATCGAGAAAGTCGTGACCGCCGAGACCGGGCAGGGCGCGCTCGCCGGGCTGTTCGGCGACCGGCTGTTGTTCGTGGCGCACGGGGAGGTGATCGCCGGCGTGGATTTGAGCCGGCTCGCGGAGCGCGATGTGCTCGTCTCGCCCGATGGCCGGGTGACGCTGGTCATGCCCGCCGCCGAGGTGTTCGTGGCGACGCTCGACAACGAGAAATCTTACGTCTACGACCGGCAGACCGGCGTCTTCACGCACGGCGACATCAACCTGGAGACCCAGGCGCGGCAAGTCGCGGAACAGGAGATCGAGAAAGGGGCGCTGGAAGGTGGGATTTTGAAAACCGCGCGGACGAACGCGGAGGCTTTTCTCGAAAGGCTGCTGCTTTCGCTCGGCTTCACGAGCGTGCAGATTATTCAGGCGACGCCGTCACCTGTCACACCCTAAAGTTCCACGCCTCGGTCGCGTATTTTTCCTCTCGCAGTTTCGTAGCCAACGCCATCTCTAAAGGTGTGAGAGGCGCGCTTTCAAGGATGAGGTTCAGCGCCTCGGCGAAGCCGCGCCTCAGCGCGTCGGCCGCTTCCTCCCAACTGACCGGCCTCCCCAAAATCTCTTCGATCGTCGTCGCGCGCTGGTGAACGCGCTCGCGCAGCCGCGCCCGCTCGGCCTCCGACTCGACCGTCAAGGCTTCGCAAATGCGCGCGACGTCGCCCGTGAGCGGGAGCGTGCCGTGCTGCAATACCACGCCGCGCTTGCGCACCTGCGCGCTGCCGAGGAGTTTCTTGCCGTTAGCGGTGATCTCGTAGTCTGAAGGTGTTTCAAAGCATATAGGGTTAGATGTAGTAATTGGTAATTGGTAAGTGGGATCCGGGTCTTGGGACTTGGGTCTTGTCCCCTTCGCTTCGCTTCGGGGATCTCCGAGGATTTGGGATTTCGGTTTTCTATCTGCCTGCGCGCTCAGGCCCAGCCGTTCCACGCCGCGCAGGAGGCCGGCGCTGAGCAGGCGGTAACTCTCGACCACGCCGCCGAGCACGCGCGGCTCGTCCATCGGCGCGATGACCGAGTAGGTGAGTTCGTCGGTGTGCAGGATCGCGCGGCCCCCGGTCGGGCGGCGCACCAGTCCCCAGCCGCGCGCGCGCAGGCGTTCGAGGTCGACGTCCGCGACGGGTTGGGCATAGCCCAGCGAGAAGCAGGGCGGGACCCAGGCGAAGAAGCGCAGCGTGGGCGGCAATTGCCCCTCGGCCACGGCATTCAGAATCGCCTCGTCCACCGCCATGTTCGTCGCGCCGTCGGCGGGGGGGGAGAGGAGGAGGCGCCAGCGGGCAGGAGGGTAATTGGTAAGTGGTAATTGGAGGTGGGTCATGGCGCTGGCTCAAGTTTAGCACGGATGGCGGAGGTGCGGCGCATCTGGCTGGCGTGCGGTTGCGGCCAGGTGCGCCGCACATATAATGGGCGTATGACCACGCTCGAACAGGCTTACGCCAGAGTTGAGCAGATCGTCCGCCGGTTCAAGACCCTCAGCGTCGCCGAGCGCAGGGCGTTGAACGAGAACGCCACCCGGCAGGGCTACATCCTGCCGCTCTTCTCCGCGCTGGGCTGGGACATCGAGAACGTCAACGAGGTCAGCCCGGAGGAGAAAGTCTCGCGCGGCTGGGTGGACTTCGCCTTCCGCCTGGGCGGCATCCCGCGCTTCTTCCTCGAGACCAAGAAGG
>DAOTXG010000083.1:0-14012 GCA_034435515.1 Anaerolineales bacterium | reverse complement strand
CCGCCAGCGCCGCCATTCCAGCAAGACATAAACTAGCGCCAGTGCGGCGATCCACCACAGGAACAGGAACTTGGCCCACAGCCCTAACCCCAACAGCCACCCGGTCAGGCCGAGCCAATGACCGCCGCCCTGGCGAGTCCAGCGCCGTATCGCCAGCAGGCTGCCCAAACTGCATAGTGACATGACCGAAGTGACGCTGATGCCCATGCGGCTCCAGAAGATGAAAGACGGGTTGACCGCGACGAGGAGCGCGGCGACGGCGGCGACAGGCATCCCAAACCAGGCGCGCGCCAGGCGATGACTCAGCGCGACGACAACCGCGCCGACGCTGACCTCAAACCAGCGCACCGTCAGCCAGCTCGAACCGGCGGCGGCGAACAGCGGCCACGACACATAGGTGTTGACCGCCCCCAGATAATCCAGAATCATCAGCGGGAACGTCACCCCCAGGAAGGTCACGCCGGGGTCTTTGGGCATCAGGACCGCGGGTTGGCCGTGGACGAGCCGCACGGTCGCGGGCAGGTCGAGCGCTTCGTCGTAGTAGAAGCCCGGCAGATTCAATTGATGGAACGCGAGGCCGCAGTAGAGGAGCAGGGCGAGGAATGGGACGACGCGCACGAGGGCGAGGCAGTTCATCAGCCGGGCAAGGCGCTCTGCAGGAGTCTATTCGCTGGCCAGCAGCTGCACCTCGGTCACTTCGCTATCGAACGAGTGGCCCGAGCCGTTGAGAGTGATGGATTTAATCGTGACTGCCGGCGCGCCGGCCGCCTGGAAGATCTCCAGCAGATTGCCGGAGTCGACGGTCTGCCACTGGTTGGGGGCGATCCGCTCGTGATGGCTGGTGGGCGGGGGGCAGGACACGCAGACGAGGGGCGCGACGATGCCGGGGTTGTCGGTGAACCGGTAAAAATACCCCTTGACCCATTCCAGGGTGCTGCCCTCGGCGTCAATGTACTTGATCTTGACCATGACCGGACACTCGGAACCTTGCTGGCCGCAGTTAAACAGGTCCTGGAATACGATCCGCACGTCCATTTGCAGACGGAGCGATTTGAAGTCGCGGACATCCTTGTTGACTTCCTGGGTGATGGCGACTTCGCCCCAGTTGCTTCCGGGGCGAGCAAAGTTGACAGCCTGCCGGCCCCCGCTGATGTCAATGATGCTCACCGTCCCGGTTATGTCGTTCGGCGTATTGCGGACCTCGGTGACCCAGCCTTCCTCCAGGGGGCGGCGGAAGTCGCCGTTGACGATCAGGTTGCGCTCGGCGGGCAGGAGCGTCAACTCGGGTTGGTCGATGGCGACCTCCGTGCGCTGGTCGCCGCGAAGGCGGATCGTCTCGTTCCGGCTGGATGAGAAGACAGTCGCCTCGCCCTCGCGGACGGTGACGATGGTTTGCGCGACGGTCGCCTCGACGGAAGCGTTGCTGCCGGGGTAAGTCAACAGCGTGACGGCGTCGGGCGGGGAGAAGAGGCGGAGGACCACCCCCCGGCTCGAGACGGTGCTGATGAGCGCGCGCACCCGACCGCTGGCGATGTTCAAGTGAATGCGGTTGGGGTTCGCGCCCACGCCGAAGCGCGGCGTATCCGCCTGCTCAAGTCTGATTTCGGTGTTGCCGTAGAGGGTGATTGTCGCCAGCCCCTCATTGTTGTCTGGGACGGCGAAAGTCAGAGTGGCCTGTGAGTCGGCGTCGGTGATGAGGGTGGAGCCGACGGGGATATCGGTCAGGTTGACTTCGGCGGTGCCGCGCCCCGGGCGGATGACCTGCACCGTGCCGCTGCTGTTCAACGTGATTTTCTGGTCCAGGGCGGCGTACAACAGCCACCACCGGCCGCCGGCCAGCGTGGACACGGTCAAGACACAGCAGATGAAGAAGGCGCTGAGCAGGACAGTCCAGGCCAGGCGTTCGGGGTTATGATACATGCTGGGGCTTACCAGCGCAATTCAAAACCGTCGAACTCGCCGCTGGCCTGGCGCCATTCTGTCCGCACGCCCGTCACGGAGGCGGCCGGCGGGCCGCGGCGCAGGAACTCCAGGAGTTTGTCCAGCGCGGGGCGCGGCCCCTCGGCGGTGACCTCGACTGTGCCATCCGCGAGGTTGCGCACCCAACCGGTCAGGCGAAGTTGCCGGGCGCGGTCCTGCGTATAGTAACGGAAGTTCACTCCCTGGACGATCCCGCTGACGATGGCGTGCAAGCGCGCGTGTGTGTCGGCCATACAAGGTAAAAGCCATCCCGAACAGAATGGCTCTGTGGGCGATTATACCACGCGCGCCTTTCAGCCCGGCGCGGCTCTGCGGCGCGCTCTGCCCCAGAGGATGAACGTGAGGAAGAGAGTCAACGAGCACAGGACGAGCGCCGCCACCCCGAGCCACGGGGCCAGGGGGCGCAATTTGAGCGCCGCCGGGTTCACCTGCACCGTCTCGGTCAACCAGCGTTCTTCCAGTTCGGCCAGCGACACGCCCAGCCCCCGCTCGACGCCGGACTCGCAACTGGCGCCGTCGGCGTAGGCGGCCAGCAGCCCCGCGAATGTCTTAGCCCCGAACTGCTCGCGGATCAGCCGCGCCACCGACGCGCTCTGGGCATACGCCAACTCGCGCCGCGCCGGGTCGGTCGGAAAGGGGCCGCACAAACTGCCCAGGCTCAGCAGCTGTCCGCTGGCGTTCGCCTGGGCGATGAGCGCCGGGTAGTCCGAGTTGGGCCGCTGCTGGTTCATCACCGCCAGGCCCTCGTTCAGCCACGTCGGCGTCTGGGCGTAAGCCGCCGAACTGCCGACGGCTTTGTAGACTAGGAGGTGCGTGATTTCGTGCGGGATGAGATTCTCCAGGCTCACGCCCGCGTCGAGACCGGGCGCGACCGCCAGCATCACCACGCCTAACGCCGGGTTGGCGTGCCCGCTTGTCTCGACTACGCGGCCGGCTAACCCCAGCGCTGCGCGCAAGTCTTGGGTGTCGGCGTAAATGTAAATGTTCACTTCGTGCGGCAAAGGCGCGCCGATGTCCTGGTTGGCCTGGACGAGCGCCGCGCTGGCGATGTCCACCGCCGTCTGCCCAAACTCGGCGTCGCCGGCGTACCAGTGCACGGTTACCCGGTCGCGTGTGCGTGTTTGCCAGGCGAAGCGGTTGTCTTCGTAGACGAAGGTCTGGAGCGGGGTGGTCAGTCGCCCGCCCGCCTGGTCGCGGATTTCCCACCAGTATTCGATGGCGGCGAAAGGAGGCAGGGTGTGCGTTTTCAGGTCCACCGTGTACAGAGCGGTCGCCGCGGGGCTGGCCGTGACCTCGGCCCGGCCGCTGGCTGTGCGCTCTCTGCCCAGCGGGCGGTAAAACACAGTCGCCGCCGTGATCGGCGCGGCGCTCCGCACAGAAATCTGGAAAGTCAGCACTTCGCCGAAGGTGTATTGCGGCGGCGGCGAGGCGACGACGACGATGCCGGCCTGGGCGGCGGCGAGACGCGCGGCGGTCAGCCCCCACCCGAGGGCGGTGATGACCATGACCCGGAGCCAACCGTTCATCCAATAGCGCATTTTAATTCAGGCTCTTAATGTGTTTCAAGGAGGCGCTCTGTCAACGAATGGTCAACGAATAAACGAATGAGCTTGCGCGCGGGAAATTCGTTTACGCAGAGCGGTTCTAAATTCGTTGACAGATTGCGGTGCAGAGACGTTCCGCCGGAACGTCTCTACTTCAGGTACGCATTCCATTTGCGGTGTAGAGACGTTCCGCCGGAACGTCTCTACTTCAGATACGCAATTAAAGGAGTCAGAGTCAGCGGGCTGAGCAGGGTCGAGACGACGACGACGCCCGTGACGAACGCCGCGTCGAGGCCGTATTCGACGGCCAGGATGGTGGTGATGACGGCGGTGGGCATCGCGGCTTCGAGCACGGCCGCCTGGCGCGTCACGCCCGTCAGCCCGAGGAGGCCCGCCAGCCCGAGGGCGACGAGCGGCGCGATGACGAGTTGCAAAAAGGATGCCACGCCGATCAACCCCAGCCGCGCGCGCGGCCACTGACGCGCCTCGGCCATCTGCAGCCCGAGGATCACCAGCATGACCGGGATGGCGGCCTGGCTCAGCAGCGTGATGGCCCGGTCCAACAGGGCCGGGACGGTCAGGCCGGCCACCCGCACCACGCCGGCGATGAGCAAAGCGTAGGCAGCGGGGACGTTGAGGATCTGGGCCACCGCCTGCCGCGCGGGTTTGTGGCCCAGCGAGGCGACGATCACGCCGAGGGTGTAAACGGCGAGGGTGCTGAAGACGTAGTACACCACCGCCCGCGCGACGGCCTCGCCGCCGAAGGCAAACTGGTTGGCCGCCAGGCCGTAGTTGCCGCCGTTGACAAACACCGAGGCGACGACCAGCCCGGCCAGCGCGTGCCGTTCCAGCCGCAGCGCCAGTCCCGCCGCAAACGCGACGACGGTCATAATCGCGAGCACCCCCAGCGTGAACAGCGCCAGGCGTCCGAACTCGGCGGCGGCCAGTTCGGTGTGGGTGATGGAGGTGAAAACCAGGCACGGGCTGAAGATGTAAAACGCCAGCCGCGAGGCCGTCTTCAGATCGGGTTTGAGTTTGCGCCCCGCGGCGAACCCGGCGCCCGCGGTGAGGAAGATAGGCAGGATGTTGTTAGCAAAGATGTCCCAATACATGGAGCAGCAACTCCGTCAGAGTATTGTAACCGACAATCTGAATCAAAAGGCCGCCGGTTGGGGCCGGGCGGCCTGGGGGAGGCTGCGTGATATTCCGTAAGTCAGGTATCTGCTCGGCCTGAGCGGTGGGGAGCGCCGACGCAAAGCGCGCTGAAAAAACGCTGATCGCGCTGATTTTCTTTCTTAAATCATCAGCGAAAATCAGCCTCATCAGCGCTATCAGCGTTCAAAAGAACGCCGGGCTGAGCGCCCTGAGCTCTAGTTGAGGTAGCTTTTGTCCTCTTCGTCGTCCTCGTCGTCTTCGTCGAAGACGAGCAGCGTGAAATCCTGCACGTCGTCGGTGAAGTCCAGGTTTTCCAGCGCCTCTTCGATGAATTCTTTGTCTTCCTCCTCTTCCGCCTGGACGAGGAGGTCGTCGAGGACTTGCCGGGCTTCCGGGCCGCCCACCTGCCCGAGGCTCCAGATGGCCGCCTCGCGGACCTGCTGGTCGCCGTCCTCGGCCAATTGGGCGAGAGCCGGGACCGCCTCGCGCAATTCCAACTCGCCGGCGGCGCGGGCCGCCTCGAAGCGAAATTCGGGCGCGTCGCTTTCGAGTTCGGCCAACACCTGCGGCGTCCAACGCTTGTCGGCGCTGCGGCCCATGGCGAAGAGCGCGCTGACTTTAAATTTTGGCTCGGTCGAGGCGTAAGCCGCCTCGATCAGCGGCGGCACTTCGTCCCGCCCGGAGAAGGCAATGGCCTCCAGCGCGCGGCGGCGCACTTCTGGCTCGTCCTCGCCGGCGGTGATGACGGCCAGCAAGGCGCTTTCGATGCGGCGGAGGTGGCTTTCCGGAATCTCTTCAATTTCTCCCAGGTAGACGAAGCGCCCGAGGGCGCTGGCGGCGGCGGCCCGCACCCCAGGATCGGGGTCGTGATGGAGGAAATCAATGAAGGGCGCAATCAGTTTCGGATCTTCCTCCTCCCACAGACCGTTGATCGAGGTCGCGCGCACCTGGCCATCGTCGTCCTCCAGGCCAAGGCGGAAAACCAGGCCGAAGTTGACCTCGAAGTTGGCCTCGGTGATGTCAGCTAAATCCTGCACGATACTGCGGCGGCGCGTCAGCGGGATCTCGGGCCAGACCGCCTCGAGCGAGGCCAGCTCCTGCCGGTCGAGGTCCGAGAGATGATACAACTCAAAGCCGGGGAGAGGGCGGTCCTCGTCGCGCAGATGCGCGAGCACCTGGGTAAATTTGTGGCGGCTGGAGTCAGGCATGGAACTACCTCGGAAGAATGGGATTGACGATATCCTGATAAGTGATGACAGCCATCAGCGCCAACAGCATCATCAGCCCGACGGCGTGCACCACGGCTTCGCGGGCCGGGTCGAGGCGGCGGCCCCGCACGGCCTCGATCAGCACGAAGATAATGCGCCCGCCGTCGAGCGCCGGGAGCGGCAGAAGGTTGGTGATCCCCAGGAAGATGCTGATCAGGCCGATGAACTGAACAATGGGAAACCACTCGTTGATTTCTTGCGCCGTGGTCACGACCTCGCGGGTCACATAATACATGCCGACCGGGCCGACGGGGCGCGCGGCGGCGAGCGGGATTTCCTGCCGGATAATGCGGCCCGGCAGGTGGATCAATTCGTCCAACTGGTAAAGCATCTCCAGCCCGGCGCGCCGGATGGCCTGCGGCCAGGTGTAGTCGGTGACGAGCGTCTGGCCCATGCGGATGCCCATCGGCCCCTGGCCCTCGGGCCACTGCGTGCGCGGGGTGATGGTCAACGAGACTGGCTGACCGTCCCGCTCGACGATCAGCGTGAGGGGCACGCCCAGGTGGGAGTAGGTGGCGGCGACGATCTGCTGGGCGTAGTGAACCTCCTCGCCGTTCACGCTCAAGAAGACGTCGTCCGCCCGCAAGCCAGCGTTCTGCGCCGGGGCGTCAGGGACGACCTCGACGATGGAGACGCGGTCGGGCCAGCCCAGGCGGAAGCCGACGACGAAGACGAGGAAGGCGAAGATCAAATTGAACGCCGCGCCCGCCCCCAGGACGACGAGGCGCGCGTGTCTGGGCGCGGAGGCCAGGCCGCCCGGCACCCGCGGATCATCCTCGCCCGCGGGGCGGACGAACCCGCCAATGGGGATAGCGTTGAGCGAGTAGATGGTGCGCGGCCCGCCCAATTCGGCGGCAGTGGGCGCGGGCTGGCCGAAGAACCAGCGCCAGCGGCGGTCTTTGCCGCGCACGAAACCCACGAGCCGCGGAGGGAAGCCGATGGCGAATTCCTCGACGTGGATGCCGTAGTAACGCGCCGTCAGAAAGTGGCCGAGCTCGTGGACGAACACCAGGACGGTCAGGATGAGTAGGAAGACAAGGAGACTACCGATGCTGGTCAGATTCATTCATGCCTCACAATTTAATCGGATTATACCTTACTCTCGTTCACCAAATGCGCCGCGCCGCCAGGATAAGCCGTAAGTGTCTCTGTCACACCCAGCGCGCGCAAGCGCCGCTCGACTTCGGGCGCGGCCGCGGCGGGGCACAGACAGTGCACGTTCGGCCCGGCGTCTATCGTGAAGCACACCGGCACGCCCTCCGCGCGCCACTCGCGGATGGATTTCATGAGAGCAAGCGTGAGCGGTTGCCAATAGTAGAGCGGGGGGGTCGAGGTCATCATCACCGCGTGCATGATGTTCGAGTCGGCCTCGACGACTTCGGCGAATTCGTAGAAATTGCGGCTGAGGAGCGCCTCACGGCAGCGGCGCAGCCGTACGGACGCCGTGGCCACGCGCGCGGCCTGCAGCGGGCTGGTCCCGGCGAGGGCGTGGCCGCTGGTCGAACCCACGGCCTTGTGCGCCCGGCTGATGACGGCGACGACGTCGACGAGCGCCCAGTGATCGGGCGGGGCGATGGAGAAGGCGAATGACTCGTCGTGCGTCTCTCCGACCTGCCACTCCACAAACCCGGCGGGGATGCTGCGCGCCGCCGAGCCGGAGCCAAGCCGGGCGAGCGCTGAGAGCTCGCTCTCGGAGAGCGCCAGCCCGGCGGCGGCAGCGCCCGCGAGCGTGAGCGCGGCAAAGGCCGACGCCGAAGAAGCGAGGCCCGCCCCCGCCGGGAAATTATTGCGCGACTCGACCCTGGCCTTGAGCGTCATCCCGGCCTGTGCGCGGATGTGATCGAGGTGCGCACTCACCCGTTCTTTGACCCTGCCCGTCTGCGCCTCCCCGCCGATGACGACCTCGTCCTCGCCCAGCCCGGCGACGAACTCGACCGTCGTCCGCGTCTCCAGCCCGGCCAGGTTCATGGAGAGCGACGGGTTAGCGGGCAGACGCAGCTTCTCGTCGCGATTCCCCCAATATTTAAGAAGGGCGATATTGGAATTTGCAAAAGCCGTTGCTCGCCGAGTTTGCATTTTGCGTAGATCACCTTTTCGTCATTTTCGACGGCGAGTCTACCACGCACATCCAATGTCGGCTATCCGTTCATCGCTGAGCGTCACCTCTTGCAGATGGACGGCTAGAGTGTCCCGCCAACGCCTCAAGCGGTCCGTACTACAGGCCTCTGGACGGACAAGCATTCTCTGCCTGTCAACGAATGGGGCAACGAATAAACGAACGTCCCATAACCGCGGCCGCCATTCGTTTATTCGTTGGGTATTCGTTGACAGATTCTTAGCGATTCAAGTACCCTAAACGTTGCTCAGGGAAAACAGTATGGGATGACACCAACGCTCAGCCACGGGGATAGTGCAAAAAACAAGAAGGCCGCCGGGTCTCAGCCTGGCGGGGTGTGGTAGTATTCGGGAATGAACCTCGCCCGCTTTGCCTCCGCCCCCGATTTCCGCGCCCGCGCCGAGCCTTTCCTGGTCGAGCGCGAGGTGTATCACAACCTGATCCTCGGCCTGGCCGCGGCGCTGACGGTGAACCCGAACCTGTATCCGAGCCAGCCGTACTTTGCGGTCGTCGAAGAGGCGGGCAACGTCGTCGCCGCCGCCGTGATGACGCCGCCGCATCGGCTGGTCCTGTCACTTAACGATAGCCGCGAGGCGCTCACGCTCATCGCGCGGGATGTCCGTGAGTTCCGCCCGGACACCCCCGGCGTGGTCGCCCCGGTGCCAGTGGGCCTACATTTCGCCGAAATCTGGCGCGACCTTACAGGCCAGCCTTTCCACAAAGGCATGGCTGAACGCCTCTACAAACTCGAAAAGGTCAGGCACCCCTCCGGCGTCTCCGGCCAGATGCGCCGCGCCGCTGAGTCGGACCGCGCCTTGCTGTTAGAGTGGGTGAGGGCATTTCAATTAGAAGCGTTGGGCGAGGCCGACGACAGCGACGTAGAGCGCGTCGTGCACAACATGGTCACCTTGCCGCCCGACTATCGCGGCGTGTACCTGTGGGAAGACCCCCAGCTGGTCTCGCTTGTCGCCTACGGCGGCCCCACGCCGAACAGCATGCGCATTGGCCCGGTGTACACGCCTCCAGAGTTTCGGCGCCGGGGCTACGCCAGCGCGTGCACTGCCGCCGTCAGCCAATACCTGCTCGACTCCGGGCGCAAGTTCTGCACCCTTTTCACCGACCTCGCCAACCCGACCTCGAACAAGATTTATCAGCAGATCGGTTACGAGCCAGTGGGCGATGTGGACGAGTATAAATTTGATTGAGAAGCGCTCATGTCAAAGTTCACTCCTCCGCTCGCCCCCCGCCTGGCGCTTTGGAGTATCACCGTGGCATTCTCTGGGCTGGCGCTTGGGCTGGGCGGCGGCAGGGCGCAGGCGGCTCTTCCGCCAGTTACGGCGGCTGTCAGCACAGCGGTGATTCTCTACGATGGCGCGCTCGGCGGCACGCCCGGCGCGCAGGGAATGAACTATCTGGCTTTACCCTTCTCTGCCTCCGCCACAGAGAGCTTTACGAATGGCGTTACGACACTGGACACCACCCCTCAGCAGACCGATCTCGCAGGCTACTTCGCCAAATCTGGCCTGGTCCCGGCGCTCAACCGGGCTATCGGCTATACGGTGAACTTCACCACGCAGGTTATCACCGAAACGCACAGCGGCAGCGACAAGGACGGCGACGGCGTAGACGACCGGGCCGGGCTGAGCCTTATCGTCCTCAGCAGCGACAAAAAAGGAATTGAGTTGGGGTTCTGGACGGATGAGATTTGGGCGCAGGAGGACGGCGCGGCGCAGCCGCCGTTCGGCACGCTGTTCACTCACGCCGAGGGGGCCGCGTTTGACACTACCGCTGGACTGATTACGTATACGCTGTCCATTTTCGGCGACACTTACACACTCTCGGCCAACAATGCTGGAATGCTCAGCGGCCCGCTCCGGGACTATTCAGCCTTCAATGGTTTCCCTGATCCCTACGAAACCCCAAACCTCATTTTCATCGGGGATGACACGTCGTCGGCCCAGGCAACCATCAAACTCTCGCTCGTCTCGGCGACGACGCATACCCGGTTATTCCTGCCGCTGATAAGCAAATGACTCTCACCTCGGCTTCTGCAAACTCCTGGGGCAAGCCGGAACTCAAGACACTGTCTCGGCTTGACAGCCCGATCAAGATACAGGCTTTCCTGGACGAGCTCCATTACAGCGACGAGGAAAGATATCGCTGTCCCCGTTCGGTCTTGCGTGATCGCACAGCCCATTGTTTCGACGGCGCCGTGTTCGCGGCGGCGGCGCTCCAGCATCTCGGCTATCCGCCGCTCATTCTCAATCTGTTTGCCAACGACCGGGACGACGAACACCTGCTGGCCCTCTACAAGCAGTATGGGCGTTGGGGCGCAGTGGCGAAGTCGAACTTCGTGGGCCTGCGCTTCCGCGAGCCGATTCATAGGACTCTGCGCGAACTCGTGCTCTCCTACTTCGAGGTGTATTACAACGTGGAACGCGAAAAGACGCTGCGGTCGTACACCCGGCCATTGAATCTGAAGAGCTTTGATCACATAAACTGGATGACTGACGACGCTGCGATGGAGGTCATCGCGCTCCGGCTGGAAGACTTTCGTAAAATCCCCCTCATCACCGCGCGCATGGCTGCTGCCCTCTCCCCTGTAGATGAGCGCTCATACCAGGCCGGGCTGGCTGGCTCAAATCCGGCGGGGCTATACCGGCCACCGAAAAACTAATGTCCGACAACAGAGTCAATTACAATCAAATCGCCCCCAATTATCATCAGCGTTACGCCGTGAACCCGTTAGCGGGCGTGGCGGGCGAGCTGCGCACGTTGGCGCAGAAAGGCGGGGTGGGCGATGTCCTGGAGGTGGGGTGCGGCACAGGGCGCTGGCTGGCCGAATTGCAGTCCTTTGCCGGCCGCATTTATGGGGTTGACCTCTCGCCCGGCATGTTGAGCCAGGCGCGCGAACGCGACGCGGGGTTCCGGTTGACGCGCGCCGACGCCAACCACCTGCCTTTTCCCGACGCCGCTTTCGATCTCGTCTTCTGCGTCAACGCGCTGCATCACTTCGGCAGCCCGCGCGCATTCGTCGCCGAGGCGCGGCGCTTGCTTCGGCCCTGCGGCGCGCTGGCCGTGGTCAACATGGATCCGCACACCGGGCGCGACCGCTGGTATCTTTACGACTACTTCGCGGAGACGCGCGAGATTGATCTGCGCCGCTTCCCGTCGGGCGGCGCGCTCTTAGATTGGATGATCGGCGTGGGCTTCACCCGCGTGGAATGGCGCGTGGCCGAACACATCTACAAAGAGCAAGTTGGGCGCGAGGTGCTCGACGACCACTTTCTGCAAAAGCACGGCACGTCGCAACTGGCGTTGTTGAGTGACGAGGCCTACGCCGCCGGGTTGAGCCGCATCCACGCCGCGCTGGCCGAGGCTGAAGCCAGCGGGACTGAGGCCGTGTTCACAACCGACCTGTGGTTGCCGCTAATGGTAGGTTGGATAGGATAGCGCGGCCTCACGCCGCAACCAAACGTAGGACAAGCCGCTGGCTTGTCCCACCCTGGACACGCTGCGCGTGGCAGATTGTCCTACAGTTACCGTAGGACAAGTTTTAAACTTGTCCAACACGGGGCTACTTCAGCCCCCACCAAGCCCAGGCGGCGATCAGCCCGGCTTCCACAATCGCGCCGCCCCCGGCGAAGATAAATGCGTCCTGCCAGAACTTCACTGGGAACAGGCGGATGAGCGAATCCGACCACAGGAACAGCCAGGTATCGCCTTCAAAGAAGACCTGATGGAACTGTGTAAAGAAGGTGTTGAAGCTGACGAGTAGATAGAGGACGATGGCGACGAGAGCAAAGACAGTGATTCCCGCCCCAGTCAACAGGCCCGACCGCAGGGCCGCCCGTTCCCCGAAGTAGTACAGCGCCCCGCCGGACAGCAGCCCCAAAACCAGCGCTGCCATCCAGACCCAGATCACCTGGCCGACGAGGAGGCGCACGTCCACCATGTGCTTGATCTCGCGGTCGTTGTAGAAGTACGTGCAATCGCGCGGGCCGTATTGCGCGCCGTAATACAGACACGACTCGCCCGGCGCCCGTATTTCCCGCGTGGACACCCCGTCTTCGATAAATTTCCAGTCCTCGATGCGCCCCGCGCCCGGCCGGCTCAGGATGTAGTCAATGGAGCGCTTCGCCCAGAACAGCCGCTGGGCCTTCGTGAAGCCGTAAGGATCGGGCGGAAAGTTAGACATACCATACTCGACTTCGGGGAAGGCATACGTCATCAACAGGCGCACATTCGTCAGCACCAGCGCGAGGGGAATGCAAATGGTCAGGATGATGCGGCAGGCGAGGAGGAGAGAGGGTGGCATGGGTTTCATTGAGGCTCCGGATAAAAGTAAAACGTAATGAGTAATGAGTAATTACGTTTTACGCATTACGTTTTACGTGCAGGCTTTACTTCGCCTCTAACTGATAGATGCCCCCGCTCAGAATAAATCGCAGCACAATCGAGTTCGTCAACTGCTCCACCGGGGCGCGGTCGTCGGTGAAGACGACGGACGGGGGGGGCGTGGCCTGAAGGTTTTGCTGCGTGCGGAGGAGGACGCTTTTGAGCAGGAGCGGCGCGTCGGGCGGCAGTTGGAGGAGATTATCGCGCAGGTTCTCGGCGCGCGTGGGCTGGACCGTGGCGAAGACGACGCTGTTGAACGTCTCCGGCACGTCGGCGACGTAGACCGAGGGAAAGACGGCTTGCAGCGTGCTGGCCAACGCCTCGATCAGGCGGCGGTCGGTGAGGGTGCGCCCGACGTTGATGACCAGCGCGCCGTCGGCGGCGAGGCGCGCGCGGCACTCTTCAAAAAACTCCCGGGTCGTCAAATGCCAGGGGATGTACGGCAGGCGGTAGGCGTCCACGCCGATCACCGAATACTGTTTTTGGGAGCGATTCAACGCCCAGCGCCCATCCTGCACGACGACGTTCAGATTCGGCTCGGTCATGTCAAAGTACGCGCGCCCGACGGCGACGACGCCCGGGTCAATCTCGAAGCCGTCGATGGGAATGGGGCCGTAGACGGCGGTGTGCTGCCGGGCAATCGTCCCGGCGGCCAGGCCGACCAGCGCCAGGCTTTTCACTTGCGCTGGCGCGTGCGGCGGGGCATTGAAATAGGGCGCGGCGAGGAAATAGTCCCACGTGCCAAACGTTTCGAGCTGATGGGGATTGTACATCGAGTGGATGCCCTGCCCCTCGTTGAGCAGGAGATAGCGCGTCTCGCCGCGCTGGACGACTTGAATGTAGTTGTACTCGGACTCTGTCTCGTAGAGCAGGCCCTCAACAGGTTTGAGCGAGCCGCGGAGCGCCAGCGCCGCCAGCAGCGCCAGCGCCAGCGGCATCCACAAGGTAAGCATGGCGCGGCGAGGGGCCTCCCGCCAGAGGCCCTGGACGGCCACGAGAAACAGCAGAGCCGCAAAAACCAGGAAAGTGCGCGCGGTGCCAATCGTCGGGATCAACCACAGGGTCGGCGCAAAGGTCCCGACAATCGAGCCGAGGGTCGAGACCGCATAGATTTGCCCCGAGACGCGCCCGGCCTGCGCCGAGTCTGCCAGCGCGAGGCGGATGGCGAAAGGCGAGACGCAGCCGAGGAGCGTGACCGGGATGGAAAAGAGGAGGAGCACGGCGAAGAACGAGCCGCCCATCACGGCGGCGTCAAAATTGGCGACGGCTTTGGCCGCGAAGCGCAGGACCGGGTGAGCGACGAGCGGGATGAGGCCGGAAGCGAAAGCCGCCCAGGCGAGGATGAGATAGAAGACGCGCGCCGAGGGCGAACGGTCGGCCCAGCGGCCGCCGAGAAAATAGCCGGCGGTGAGGTAGACGAGCATCAGTCCGATGATGTTGGCCCACACCAGGTTGCTCGTGCCAAACACGTTGCCGAGCAGGCGCGCGGCCGAGACCTCCACGGCGAGGGCAGTCATGCCCGCAGTGAAGACGGCGAGGGAGAGGGAGGGT
>DAOTXG010000082.1:0-9448 GCA_034435515.1 Anaerolineales bacterium | reverse complement strand
TTTGCGGGTTCGCCAGTCATTCTCCCATTCCTCCGGCTTCTGCAGCAACCGTCGCCCTTCGGCCAGTTTGCACTGGCGTTCCAATGTCAGTATAGTCCCATTCCCTTAAAAATCAACAGCCTTCGCCCTACCTACCCTCAGGAGTAGGTTGAAAGGCTCTCCCCAGGGAGATTGGCTGGAAAGGGTTTCCGGCGGACAATTCAGGCAACCTTGAAGTGAAAATGATTGTTTGTAGTCAAGCACGTCAGTGCTTCAGGAGGCTGCTATGAAGATTTACGTTGACCGCACCCATTGTGATCTCTGCCAGGCTTACTGCGACCGCCACGTCGCCAGACTCATCCGCTTCCCGCTGGGCGAAGACCGCGCCTGCATTCAGGCGCTGGAGGACGACGGCCTGCCCACGCTGACGCTGGTGGTGAAGGACGGCGACCACGAAGCCACGCTGGTGCTGGACGAGAAGGACCGCGAGATCGCTGGGTACGAGGGCCTCTCGTCCTTCCTGCCCTGGGCGGCGTAAGGATCCACGAAGAGACACGAACTTGATCCACGAAGGGGCACGAAGGGACACGAAGATTCGCGGCCTTCGTGCGCCTTCGTGTGTCTTCGCGGATTCGCAAAAACGGGGTCTCCGGTTATGAGAGTGACGATTGACCGCAATCTGTGCAACCACAGTTTCTCGGAGTGCGCCCGCTGCTTCGCCCGCTTTGTGAGCAACCCTCGGGGCAAGGATTACCTGTGCATCGCCGAGTACGTGGAAGACGGCGACCCCGTTTTGCGCCTGACGCTCAGGTGCGGCGCCGAGGAAGAAGTCTTCGACCTCATGCCGGAGGAGTGACACGGGTGTTTTTCTTCCGCGAAGAAACGCGAATGGGCGCGAATAGTCAAGTCAGGTTCATTCGCGAAAATTAGCGCAAATACGCGGATTCAAAAAAGCGCAGTCTGTGATCGTTGGCAGTATATGAAGCGGGAAGGGGAGGGCGAGGTTAACTCACGGCTTCCACTCGCGCCCCAAAGGGGTGCTTCGCGAGGAACGCGGGCTGAGAGCGGCGGTTGGGAACCAGTCTGCGCCGGCAGACTTCGCCCGCTTCGCGTGTTGCCGCGATTTCAATCGCCGGGCGCGCGGCTGTTATAGTTCGACGAAGAACTGCGCGCCGCGCCCCGGCTGGCTCTCCGCCCCGACTCATCACAAGAGCCGGGGCGGTTTTGTTTTGTCGGCTCACGACAGCCGAGGGCGCCAACGCCCGGAGCCGAAAACTTATCTCAGCCCGCTGTCGCGCAAGCGCCGGTCGAGCCATTCCATCTCTTCGTCAGACAGATTCGGCGGGGGCGGCGGGCGGCGGTAGTCAATCAGCGAGGCGTAGCCGCCTCGCCGGTAGATGGTGGATACCACCTCGCCCAGATCGAGCGGCACGTCGGGTTCGGGTTCCAGCAGGGGCACCGGCACGACCGGGAGTTTTTCGTGAAGTTGGATCGGCCACACCGCGACGTGTGGCCGCCGGTCGGCGCGGCTGAGCGTCACGTAGTAGGGCGCGGGGGGAACCGGGCGCGCGAGCGGCGGGCGCGCGCCGCCGCGCAAGAGATCAATTTCCAGCAAATGCGCCGACGAGCGCAGTAAATCGCGGCGCTTGCGTTGGTAGTCTTGATAGGCGTCGTGGCCGGGGCGTTTGTTGACCGGCGAGAGGATTTCGATGGCCGTGACCAGTTGCAGAGTGTCCGTCGTGTGGATTTCGACCGAGGCCAGCCGCAGGGGAAACTCCAGTTCGACCATACTCTCGGCCGGCGCCGGAGTGATCGCCACGCCGGTCTCCCGCACCGTTGGCCCGCCGGGCATGGCTTGCCAAATGCCCAGGTCAGGCCGGATGCCTCTGGTTTCGGCGACCTCGACCATTTCGTAGGTCACGTACGGGATCAGGCGCGCAACGAAGCGCGGTTGAATGACCTCGTTGAGCCGGCCTTGAATCTCCGGCGGCAGGTTATGATGAAAATCGCTCCAGACCTCCGGGTGTTCGATGTACGGATCCATCCCAGGAAACGGCGACGGCATGGCGCACCTCCTCTCGGCAGCCTTGGGCGTTTGACATTATACTCTGCCCTGGCCCGTCGCGCCTGGAAACAACCCAGGGAATCGATCTCCATTCCGGCGGCGCGAAACCACTTTTCCGATTAACGATTCGCCGGAAGCCGGTTGGCTCAAAGAGGCAAGGAGTTCACATTATCTTGGCCCATTATCGTGTCGGGTCATTGTGTGCGAATTCCAAAGGGAATGTATAATCGCGCCACCTGGTACCTGAGCGCCGTGCTGCAGGCAATCCGTGTGGCGTGCGCGCGACAGAGTGAAGGGGAAACGGGCGTAGTTCCCTCGTCATGAGCATCCTCCATCTCTCCGACATCCTCATCCTCCTCCGCGGCGGCGGCGACATGGCGACCGGCGCGGCCCACCGCCTGCACGCCGCCGGGTTTACCCTCCTCATCACCGAGCTCGCTCAGCCGCTGGCGGTGCGCCGGGCGGTGTCGTTCGCCGAAGCCGTGTACGCGGAGGCGGTCACGGTCGAGGGCGTGACCGCGCGCCTGGCGCCCGACCCGATGATCGGCATGGCTTACACCGTGGTGAACGAAATCCCGGTCGTCGTGGACGAGGCGGATACCGTGCTGGGCCGGATGCGCCCGCCCATCGTCGTGGACGCGCGGATGGCGAAGACCAACCTCGGCACACGGATCACGGATGCGCCGCTCGTCATCGGCCTCGGGCCGGGCTTCACGGCGGGCGAGGACTGCCACGCAGTCGTCGAAACCAACCGCGGGCACAACCTGGGGCGCGTGTACTGGGAGGGGAGCACCGAGCCGGACACAGGCGAGCCGGAGCCGGTGAGCGGGTTCAGCGGCTCGCGGGTGTTGCGCGCGCCGGGTGAGGGGGTTTTTCTTGGAAGATTGGAGATTGGAGAATTGGTGAAGAGGGGGCAGGTGGTGGGAGAGGTGAACGGCAAACTGATCAAAGCGAAGTTCGACGGCGTCCTGCGCGGGATACTGCACGACGGCGTGCGCGTCACGGCGGGAATGAAAGTCGGCGACCTCGACCCGCGCGGCGTGCGCGGCTATTGCTTTTCCATCTCCGACAAGGCGCGGGCGGTCGGCGGCGGCGTCCTGGAAGCAATCCTGGCCGGGATGCGCTTGTGGCGGCCTGAACTGCCGCCGGAAGAACGCGATAGAGGCCTGCCGTGAGCAGTTCCTTGAGTTCCCTGAGTTCCTTCAGTTCCTCTGAGGCGGAATTGAGGGAACTCAAGGAACTGAGGGAACTGAGGGAACTCCGGGAACTCCGAGAACTATGAGACTTCTCACCGCCTTGCGGCTTGACGACGGCGAGATCGTCGCCTTCGTCGGAGGGGGCGGAAAAACCACGGCCATGTTCCGCCTGGCGGAGGAGATTGTCGAAGCGGGAGGGCGGGTGATCACCACGACGACGACGCGCATTTTCGCCGCGCAGATTGCGCTCGCGCCCCGGCACTTCTCGGCCTTCGAGGCCACCCGCGCGCAGATCGAAGCGGCGTTGGACAAACAGGCTCACGTGCTCGTCACCGGGCCCGTGAACACTGACGAGGGCAAAGCCTCGGCGGTGACGCCGGGCCTGGTCGAAAGTTTGCATTTGATCAAAGACCTGACGGCGATTGTGATCGAGGCCGATGGCTCGCGGATGCGACCCTTCAAAGCGCCCGCCGATCACGAGCCAGTCATCCCTGATGTAACGACCCTGGTCGTCCCGGTCGTCGGCGTGGAGGCGCTCGGCGCGCCGCTGACGAGCGAGCGCGTCCACCGTCCCGAATTGGTGCGCGCGCTGATCGGCGCGCAGGAGGGCGAGACGATCACGCCGGAACTCGTGGCCCGGGTGATCACGCATCCCCAGGGCGGGCTGAAGGGAGTCCCGGCGGGCGCGCGGGTGGTCCCGCTGATCAACAAAGTCGAGGCGCCCGAAGACCTCGCCGCCGCCCGCGGGACGGCCAGGCTTCTGCTCGCCCATGCCGCCGTCAGCGCCGTCGCCATTGGCGCGGTGAAGCGCCCGGCCAATCCTGCGCGCGAGACGCATGGCCGCGCCGCCGCCGTCGTGCTGGCCGCCGGGCGCTCGACCCGCATGGGCCGCGTCAAGCAGACGCTGCCCTGGGGCGATACGACTGTCATTGCGGAAGTCGTGCGCCGCCTGCTGGCGAGCGGCCTCTCTGAGATTGTCGTCGTGACCGGCGCGGCGCGGGCGGAGGTCGAGGCCGCGCTGGCGGGGACCGGGGTGCGCCTGGTTTTCAATCCCGACTACGAAACGAGCGAAATGGCGCGCTCGCTGCAATGGGGCTTGAAGGCCCTGCCGGAAAACTGCCTGGCGGCCCTGGCCGTGCTCGGCGACCAGCCGCAGATCGAGCCGGAAGTCGTCCGGGCCGTCGTCCAGCGCTGGCGTGAAACGCAGGCCCCCGTCGTCGCGCCCTTTTATCAGGGGCGCCGGGGGCATCCTCTGTTGTTTGACCGGGCGCTCTGGGCCGAATTGATGGCGCTGCCGCCTCAGGCTAACCCGCGTCAATTGGTGGGGGCCTATGCCGCGCGGATTGAGTCCGTCGAGGTCGAGACCGACTCCATCCTGCGTGACCTGGACACACCGGAAGATTACGAACGCGAGCGGGAGCGATAGGGCTGCGGTTTGCCGCGAATTACGCGAATTTGCGCGAAAGGCGATGTATAATTTCGTCCTGATGACCGAAGACGCCATCACCCTCGATGGCCTCCGCCTCCACTTCCGGGTCGAAGGGCAGGGGCCGGATGTTCTTTTCGTCCACGGCTGGGCCAGTTCGCGGCGCATGTGGGCGCACCTCACGCCCCATTTGGCCCCGGCTTACCGATGCTGGGCGCTTGACCTGCCGGGGTTCGGCGATTCCGACAAGCCGGCGGGCGGCTGGTATTCCATCGCCAATTACACGGCCCTGATTGCCTCGTTTCTCCGCGCCGTGGGCGTCGGCGCGGCGCGCCTCGTCGGCCACTCGATGGGCGGCATGATTGCCCTCGACCTGGCTGCCTCCTATCCCGAACAGGTCGAGCGCCTCGTCGCCATCAACCCGGTCGTCACTGGCGACGGCGTCAGCCTGCGCCGCTTCGTCGGCTGGGGGCCGGGCCAGCGTCTGCTCGATTGGAGCCTGCGCCTCACGCCGCTGGTCTTGCTACCAGCGCTGAGTCATCCGGTCAGCGGCCGCCTCCATCACGGCGCAACCTACCTGCGCCGCCGCGTCGAAGATTTGACCCGCGCCACCGCCGATTCGCTCTGGCACAGCGGGCGCGCGACGGTCAGCCACGAACTCCTGCCGCGTCTGGCGCACATCACCGCCCCCACGCTCATGCTCCTCGGCCAGTGGGACCTGATGTTGGGGACGCGCGGAGGCCGCCTGGCCGCCGGGCGCATTGCCCGGGCGCGCCTCGTCGTCCTGCGCGCCGGGCATATGCTCACCGACGACAGCCCGGCGGAAACTATTCATCACCTGCAGGGCTTCCTCGCTTGACGGCTGCGCCCAGACTCCGCGTCTTTGCTGCCATTGAGCTGGCGGCCGAACTGGCGCGCCGGTTGAGCGAGACAATTGCCGAGTTGTCCCCCCACCTCCCTCGCCAGAGCATCCGCTGGGTCCGGGCGGAGGGGATTCACCTCACCTTGAAATTTTATGGAGAAGTCGCGCCCGAGCGCGTGCCGGAACTTCAACAATTGCTGCAAACGGCGGCCGCCGCGGCGCCGTCTATGTTACTGGCTGTGGGCGGCCTCGGCGTTTTTCCCAATCCCTTCCGCCCCCGTGTGTTGTGGACGGGCATGACCGGCGACCTGGAAAATCTTCTGGCCTTGCAACAGGCGGTGGACCGGGCCTCGGCCCCACTGGGCTTCCCGCCGGAAGCGCACGGCTTCACACCCCATCTGACCCTCGGTCGTTTCAAGGGCAGTCTACGCCCGCCCGAACGTGAAAAACTGGCCGCCATAGTCAAGGACGAGCGCTTCGCCCGGCTGGGCGAATTCACAGCCGACAGCCTCAGCCTGATGCGCAGCGATCTGAAGCCGGGCGGGGCGGTTTACACGCGGCTGTTCGCCGCGCCGCTCGGTAGCCGGAATCAATAGGCGGTGCTAGAATTTTCGAGGGGTGAGGGAGACAGTAAAACGTAAAGCGTAAAACGTAAAGACAGGAGGCTATTCTGAAAGGTATTGACTTCGCCCGCTCGCTCGTGAACACGCTCGAAGACAAGAAGGCCGAGAACATCGTTCTCCTCGACCTGCAGGGGCATTCGGTTTTCACCGATTACTTCATTATCTGCACCGGCACCAGCGAGCGCCAGCTCGACGCGCTGGTGGACGCGCTGGACGAAACGGCTCATAAAAAACACCGCCGCAAAGCGCCGAAAATCGAGGGCCGTGCGGCGGGAGGCTGGGTGCTGGTGGACTTTGGCGAAGTTATCGTCCACCTTTTCTCCGCCGAAAAACGCAGGCACTACCGCCTCGAAGAACTCTGGCGCGAGGGCAAAGTCGTGCTGCGGATTCAGTAGGATTTACTGACTACTTCTCAAACACCCACCGCTCGCCGTCGCGCTGCCAATCTACGAGCTCCTCCGGCTTGAACCACAGCCCCAACTCAAACGCCGCCGTCTCCGGGCTGTCGGAGGCGTGGATCAGGTTGCGGCCAATGTCCATCGCCAGGTCGGCGCGGATGGAGCCAGGCGCGGCGTTGGTCGGGTTGGTCGCCCCGACCGTTTGCCGGACGGCCTCGATTGCCTTGCTGCCCTCCCACGCCATCACCACCACCGGGCCGGAGGTGATGTAACTGAGGAGCGGCTCGTAAAAGCCTTTGCCTTTGTGAACAGCATAATGTTGCGCCGCCAGTTCCTGGCTGACGGCCATGAACTTCATCGCGGCGAGCCGCAGACCCCGGCGCTCCAGCCGGGCGATGATCTCCCCCGTCAGTCCCCGCTGCACCCCGTCGGGCTTGATGATGACGAGTGAACGTTCCAAATTGGCCTCCAGCACTACACTTGCCCAAGCGCCTGCTGGTAGGCGTCTAATGCTTTTTGCAAGTAGCCCACCTTCAGATAGGCATCGCCCAGCAGCTGCAGGACGGGCAGCGAAGGCGGGTTGCTCGCGGTGTGTTCTTCGAGCGCGCTGATCACGTCGTCCACCAGTTGGTTGGTGGACAGGAGATAGTTCATCGCGTCCGCAGCCTGGTCGTATTCGCCGGCGGTCAACTTGTCCCGGCTAAGCGTCAGGACGTTTTCCGGCGGCTCGACGGCAAAGGGCGACGACTTGCCAGCCCGGCGCGAGCGTGGAGCGGCCCTTGGCCGGGAGACACGCCGGGGCTTCGGGGCCGGTTTGGGTTTCACGGCCTCCACAGCAGGGGCCTGAGCAGTTGGCGGCGTTGGCTCGGCGACTGGTTCAGGAACCGGCGGGGCGGGCGGCGTCTGCTCGGCGGTTGGTTCAGGAACCGGCGGGGCGGGCGGTGTCTCTTCCAGTTTGGCGGTTTCGACTTTTTCAGCCTCCAGCGGGCCGGTACCCTTAAGCGGGCCGGTGCCTTTGAGTGAGCCGGTCCCCTTAAGCGGCCCGGTCTTGATCCGGCCCGTGTCACTCCGGCGTTTTTCCATCTTCTCCTGGATCTCGCGCTGGGCGGCTTCGCGAGCCTGCCGTTGATTCTCGAAGCGGGCGGCGATCTCGGCTTCTTTGGCGCGCCGCGAGGCAGCGAGTTTCTCGGCCAGACGGGCCAGCCGCTCGGGGCCACTCTCCGGCGTCTCAGGCGTTTCCACGGGCGGCTCGGGCGCGGGAGGCGGCTGGACAACTTGAGGCGGTTCGACTACTGGCGGCGCTTCGACCTCAGGCTGAGAGGGCTCAACGGCTTCAGCCGACTTAATCCAGTCCAGCGGCTCGATGTGCTCGGCAGGTTGTGTAATCAATTCTTCTGGTTCAGCGCCCTGCTGCAAAGCCAGGCTCTCCAGCCACTGGAGCGCCTCGTCAGGCTTCATCTCCTCTGCGGCGGGTTCAGGGACAGGGGGCGCGGTTGCCGCCGGTGGTTCTGTCGGCGGCGCGACCGCCCTCAGCCAATCGGGGATTTCGCCCGGCTCGGCAGGAGGAACTTGCTCTTCGGCCTCGGCGGCGGTGACCCAGGCTGGAGGCGCCACCTGGGCTTCGGCGGGCGGCGCGCTCAACTCTTCGGGGCTGGCGCCTGGTTGCATGGCGAGGTTTTCCAGCCAGCGGAGCGCCTCCTCTGGGCTCATTTCCAGGGACTCGTCCGGCGCCATGGGCGTCTCTGCAACTGGGATTTGAGCCTCGGCCGGTTCAGCCATGAGCGCAGGCTGCTCTTGAGCCAATGCGGCCAGCGCCTTCTGGAGAGCATTGGGATCCATCCAGTCAATTTCTTCCTCGACCGGCGCGGGCGCAACGGTTGGCGCGGCGGGGATTTCCTCAACAGCCTCTGGCAGGGCCAGTTCAGCAGGTGACGGCTCGACCGGCTCGGGCGTCTCTGCCACCGGCTGTGCGGGCGTCTCGACTCCCATTTGCGCCATCATCTGGAGCATGGCGTTCGGGTCCATCCAGTCAATCTCGGCCTCGGCCGGCGCGGGCGGCGGCGCAACTGGTTCTGGCGGCGCGGCGAGCGTTGCCTCGTAAGCCTCTGCCTCGGCTTCCATCTGCTTGAGCCAGTCGGGGACTTCGGCGGCGGGCGTCGGCTCGGCCGGCGCAGGAGGTGGTGCAGGTGTTTCAGCCATCGCCGGCGGCTGAGGCTCGTCTGTAGCCACGGCGCGAGGTTTCTTCATCCACGGCGGCAAGTCTTCTTCCTCGCCAGCAGCCGGCGTGCTGTCAATCGGCGCGCGCAGCCACTCGACGGGCGGCATCGCCGCGCCCTCGCCGGGTTGCCGCAACCATTCGGGGACAGGTCGGCCGCCTGGCGCGACTGGTTCTTCCCAATCTACCGCCTCGGCCTGAGCCTCTTCTTCTGCCGCCGGCGCGCGAAGCCAGTCAGGAAATTCTTCGGCCTGGGTCTGGGGTTCGCCGATGGCCTCGGGGGCCTCAGGTGTCTCAATCGTCGCGCCACGCATCCAGCCTGGAACTGTTTCAGCCGGTTCCAGCGGCGCGGCGATCGTCGCCTCATAGGCATCTGCTTCGGCTTCCATCTGCTTGAGCCAATCGGGAACTTCGGCGGCAGGCGTTGGCTCGGCCAGTGTTTCCGCTGGCGCTTCAACGGGCGCTTCAGCCGCCGGCGGCGCGGGCGTCTCGACTCCCATCTCTGCCATCATCTTGAGCATGGCGTTAGGATCCATCCAGTCAATCTCGGCCTCGGCCGGCGCGGGCGGCGGCGCAACTGGTTCTGGCGGCGCGGCGACCGTTGCCTCGTAAGCCTCTGCTTCGGCTTCCATCTGCTTAAGCCAGTCGGGGACTTCGGCGGCGGGCGTCGGCTCGGCCGGCGCA
>DAOTXG010000081.1:0-5145 GCA_034435515.1 Anaerolineales bacterium | reverse complement strand
CCGGGACGAGGTTGCCGCCTGTGTTTCCGCGTTCGTCCAGCGGTTTAAGGGCAGCGGCAATCGCTTTGGCCTCGCCTCGCGGCCCAAAGGTTACGAGTCGGTGGAGGTCTTTTTGCGGCCGGCCGCGCCCGCGATAGCCGAGGTCCATCCCCTGGGGCCGGAGGGAGTCGCCCAACTCGTCGGCAATTTGCTCAAGACGCTGGTCGGCGACCCCATCCAGCAGGCCAAAGATGCTGCCGACCTGCCGCGCCGCATCCTGGAGAACAACGAATTGGCGCGCCTCGCCGGAACCCCGCTGTACTGCACCGCGCTGGTGCTGGTCTATAAATATCGCGGCGCGCAGCTCCCTCAGCGCCGGGTGGAGGTGTATCAGGAGATCGTGGATTTGCTCCTGGGCTTCTGGAAGGCGCAGGAGAGCGGCATGACCCCGGCGCAAGAGATGCCGCGCGACGATGGCACGGGCGCGTCCTACCCCGACACCGCCGCCGCGCTTAAGAAGCGCCGCCTCGCCCATCTCGCCTACTGGATGCAGACCGCGCACCTGCCCGACGCGCCGGCCGACCGCGCCCGCGTCGAGCTGACCGAATACATCCGCCGCGAGGAACGCAGAGACGAGCGCACGGCGGCGCAGTGGGCCGAGAACTTCCTGTTCAATTCTCACGAGCGCGGCGGCGTGTTCGTCGAAACTGACCCTGGCCTGTTTGCCTTCCCCCATCAGGGCCTGCGCGAATACCTGGCTGCCACCGCGCTCAAGGACCGGCGCGAAGGCGAATTCATCCAGACGGCCTTGCAGAACCTCGCCGACGACTGGTGGGAACAGGTGATTTTGCTTGCCGGGGCGCATCCCGAGCTCTCGCAGGCCACGCGCGGCTATTTCGTCGAAGAATTGCTGAAGGCCGCCGAAGACCCGCAAGTCGCCCCTCCTCTCCGCCATGCCCGCCTGCTCATGGCCGGCCAGTGCGCGGTGGATATGGCCGACTACCTCCCCGGCCCCCAAAGTGAATCGGTCGAACAAGCCTTGCTCCACCTCATGCGCGATACCAACCCGGCGGGCGGCGCTTACCCGGACGACCCGCCGCTCTATACGCCGCCCACCAGCCTCCCCCCGCGCACCCGCCTCGAAGCCGGTCTGCTCCTCGACGCCCTCGGCTGGACCCCGCCCGATCTCTACGACTTCGTCTGGATCACGCCCGGCGATCAGCCCTCGGCGATACGCGAGATGCCATCTGCGATAAGCGATACGCCATATGCGATTGGCAAATACCCCGTCACCAACCTCCAGTACAAACGCTTCCTCGAGGCCGAGGACTACGACGACCCGGAAATCTGGAAAAACGTGCTCGGCTTCGACGCCGACGGCCGGCCCCAAAGCCTGCGCGACGAAGCGTGGGCGTGGTTTCGGCGCGCAGGCAAAGAAGGCAAGCGCGTACCGGGTTATTGGGATGACCCGCGCTTCGGCGCCGCCCGCCGCCTGCTGCCGGTGGTGAGGGTCACGTGGTACGAGGCCGCCGCGTACTGCGCCTGGCTCACGCGCCATTGGGCTGACCTCCCCGAAGCCCAATCTCTACGCGAAGCGTCCAATTCTCTAATCTCCGCCCCTCAATTCCGCCTGCCCACCGAAACCGAATGGCTGGCGGCGGCAGGAGGCGTGTGGAAAGACGTGGCCGCCGAAGAAAAGACGCCGCGCTATCCGTGGCAGACGACCCCCGCCGAAGTCGCGCGCGAGGAGATTCAGATGCGCGCGAATACCGACGTATCTGACCTGAAGGGCACTTCCCTCGTGTGCATGTACCCGGCTGGCATGAGTCTTGCACGAGTGATGGACATGGGAGGGAATGTATGGGAGTGGCAGGCTAACCTTTACGACAAAGGCGGCAAAACTCGCCCGCTGCGTGGCGGCGCGTGGAACGACTATCCAGACGACGCGCGCGTCGCGGCCCGCGACCATTATCTCCCTGTCGACGTTTGGTACGGCGGCGGGTTGCGGGTGGTGTGTGCGGCTCCTGTCTCTCTCGACAAGTAGTTGATTTCTGTTTTTCTGGTTTCTGATTTCTGAATCCTCCCTCGGGCGCGAAGCGCCCTCGCCGCAAAATTTTGGGAGGTGATGCGCATAGCCGTTGGGATCAAGACCGGACAGGTCTCAGAGACCTGTCCGGTCTAGGGAGGTCTGGTGCAGGTAGTTCCAACCCCACGCGGGTTGAAGCTATGGGGCCAACCGAAAACCGCTGCGTGGCGGCGCGTGGAACAACAATCCAGACAACGCGCGCGTCGCGGCCCGCAACGATAATCACCCTGATAACGAATGGAACGACGACGGGTTGCGGGTGGTGTGTGCGGCTCATGACTCTCCCTTCAACCCCGAAAGCAACGCCGGGGAGAGGGGCCGGGGGTGAGGGCCAGCAGCGCCGACCATTCACGGATGGCGGCCGAGGCCAACGAGAGAGACAGCACGGTTGCGCCCCGTCTCGCCGCTCCGGCGGCGAGGCAAATATCGAAGCGCCCCGCCCCCTCTGGTAGGGGCGCACCCTGGTGTGCGCCCTGAACGTTGGGGCGGGGCATTGGGCGTTATAATCACCGCATGACCCTACAGTCTATCCCCGCCGAAAAGATGGCTGCCTATCGAGCGGGATTGCGGCGCAGGCTGAGCCGTCCCCTGACCCCGGATGAAAAAACTGCGCTGGAAAGCGCCCTGCGTGAGGCCGAGCAAATCGCCCAGGACTTAATCAAGCAGCACGGAGCGAAGCGGGTGATTCTGTTCGGTTCTGTGGCCCGCCAGCAACGGCTGCGGCCAGATTCAGACATTGACCTGGCCGTCGAGGGGATGCCGATTGGGAATTATTATCAAATCGTCGGCGACCTGTGGACTGAACAGGGCAGGCGGATTGACATTATTCGCCTGGAGGCGATGCGCCCCGCCTTCCGTGAATTGGTCGAGCGTGAAGGGAAGTTGCTGGCGCATGACAACCGGTGAAGAGCTCAAATTCCTCATCGGCGAGATAGACGTCGAAATTGGCCACTTGCAACAACTCAAACAGCAAGTGGATAAAGCCGCCACCCGAGTCCCGTTCGAGCCTTTCTTGTGCAAGCCGAAGGGGATGAAGAAGAATCATGACTGCTCACGGCCTGCCACCGGGGAATGCCCTAAAGGGTGCTTCGCGAAATTCCCCGGCTGAAAGCATGGACGCGAAGCGGGCTAAAGCCGATTGGCGCTTCTACAGTCCGGTTTACCGGACTTCCATGTTTTCAGCCGGGAGATTGCATCTCCCGGCGTGAGTGGGGTGGAAAGGGTAAGCGGTTACGAACAGTCTATCATACCCCTCACTTCCTCTCCCTCACAAAGAATATCACCACCCCCAACGCGATCAGGTTCAACAGCGCCGCGGCTGCGCCGATCCAGAGAAAGCCAAAGCGAAAAACCCAGCCGCCGACGAGCGCGCCCACCATGCGCCCGCCGGAGTGGAAGGCGACGTTGCCGCTCATCACCACGCCGCGCGCCTCCGGCACGAGCTCGGTCATCAGCGGGATGCTGGTGACGATGGCGAACTCGAAGGCGATATAGATGAAGAACAGCCCGGCGAGCGCGAGGGCCAGGCGGCCGCTGAGGAACGGCAGGAGCAGGTAGGCCACAATGCTGGCGGCCAGGCCGATGGCCAGCGAGCGGCGCTTGCCCAACCGGTCGGCCAGCCCCATGACCAGCCCCTCGCCCGCCAGTTCGGCCAGGCCCAGCACGGTCGTGGAGAAGCCGAGCGCCGCCACCGGCAGCCCAAAGGTTTGCTCCATCCACGCGCCGTAGACGGCGTTGAGACACTCGTTGGCGCCCGACGTGAGCAGACCGATACTCATCGCGGCGAGGATGCGCGGGTTCAGCCAGACGGCGGCCAGATGATTAACGCGCGCTTCGCCGGGGTTTGCCGGCGAGGCCGCGCGCGCAGGATGTGGCCCGTCCGGCGGGATCATCTGCCACAGGGCGAGGCCCGAGACCAAACCCAGCCCGGCTAGCGGCAGGAAGGGCGACTGCCAGCCGCCGCGCGCAATCATCAATCCCACGAGCGGCAGGCCAACCAGCGCCGCGCCGGACCAGCCAATCTCGGTCAGCGCGATGACGAGGCCCCGCCGCTCGTAGGGCGTGCGGTCGCCGAGGTAGGCCTGCAGCGCGGGGTCGAAGATGAACTTGGAGGCGACGACCAGGACGGCGGCGGTGAAGAAGGCCGGGTACGAGGGGAACAGGCCGACCAGCGCCAGCCCCGCGCAGAAGACGAGCAGGCCGACGAGCATGGCGTGGCGGCGGCCCAGCCGGTCGGGGATGAGGCCGAAGAAGGGCGAGGTCATGCCCAGCCCGCCGCGCACCGAGAGGACGAGCGTGAGCGCTTCGAGGGGCACACCCAGGCCGCGGCTGAAGGCCGGCAGGAACGGATAGACCATGCGGTGGGCGGTGTTGACGACGAGCCGGGCGAGGGTGGCGGCTATGATTTGAAATCGCAGGCGGGTCACAGAAAAAAGTGCGACGCGCCTCGACGGCGTGTCGCACCCAGACATTCACCGGGGCCGGATGGTCGGCGCGCGACGCTACTCCTCCTTTTCCTTCTTCAGGACGCCGCGCAGTTCGTACGCGGCCCGGCGCGCGGCGTGGAGCGTCAGGCCCAATTTGGCCTCTTTGTCAATCAACAGCGCAAGGGCGGAGTCGTGGGTGACGGGAAGCACGGCCACTGTGCCTTTCTCGCCTTCCATGATCACGCGCTCCAACTCACCCTGCGCCAGGCGGGTCATCGTGCGCTCGGCCTGCCCCACGACGACCGCCGCCATCGCCGCGACGTGCTCGCCGCCGGTCGGGTCCTGGATGTCGCTGTCCCAGCCGGGCGGGTAGACGGCGACGACGAAGCCATCAATCGTAATGACGGCCGAGCCGCGCACGCCGGACGCTTCGCGGTGCAGGCCGGCCAGCGTGCGGCGGAGGAGGTCGGAACGGTATTCGAGGGGCATGGGGGCTTACTTTACCCCGAAGCCAGGAAACAGGCAACACCTCACCCCTCTGCCCCCTCTCCTGAAATCGCTTCGCGAAAGCACATTTCAGGAGAGGGGGTGAAGTAACTTTGGTCTACAAGCCGATTGGCTTTATACTTGACCCTATCCCCGGAGGTCCACAAT
>DAOTXG010000080.1:0-16639 GCA_034435515.1 Anaerolineales bacterium | reverse complement strand
CAGGCCTCTTCTTCTTCCATCACCTTGGCCACTGCGCGCTCCAGCAGGTCGCCAGAGAATCCCCAGCGAGAGAAGATGTCCCTCACTTCCTGCTCTTCGGCCTCGGGCATCTCGCGGATTTCGCGGCGCTCGCGTTCCAGTTCGGCGCGGTAGTGGTCGTGGTCGGCCAGCGTGGAGGTGTAAGCCACCGCGCCCATCGAAATGGACTCGGCGAACGTCGCGGCGAACCCGGCGGCGATGACGATGCGCGGGTCGCTGGAGGCTGCCGCCACGCCGAGGATCACGCCCAGCGTATTCACCAGGCCGTCCTGCCCGCCGAGGATGATGTCGGCCAGCGAGGCCGAAGGCGGGCGCGGCTCCAAATGCCTAATCGCTTCGCCCAGCCGTGTCGGCGGCAGTTCAGGCAGATCGGTAAAAGGCATCATATGGTATCTCCAATCTCCAACCTCCAACCTCCAACCTCCGACCTCCAATCTCCAATCTCTAATCTCCAATCTCTACTCGCACCGCACACACCTTGTACTCAGGAATCTTCGCCACCGGGTCCAGCGCGCCGATGGTCAGGTTGTTGGCGTTCTGTGCGCCGGGAAAGTGGAAGTTGGCGAAGATCAGCCCCGGCGAAACGCGGTCGGTGATCACTGCCTCGGCTGTCATCTCGCCGCGCCGCGACGTAACCCGGATGGTCTTGTGGCCGCCGCTTGCGCTCCGCTCAGCGGAGTTTAAGCCCAGCCGGGCCGCGTCCTCCGGGCTGATCTCGACCAGCGGCTCAGGATAAACCGCCATCAACCCTTCGGCGCGGCGCGTCATCTCGCCGCCGTGCCAATGATACAACACTCGCCCCGTCGTCAGCACCATCGGGTATTCTTCGTCCGGCAGCTCTTTGGCTGGCAGATAGTCAATCGCGTGGAACTTGCCCTTGCCGCGTGTGAACTGGCCCACGTGGAGGATGGGCGTGCCCGGATGGTCCGCGCCCTTGACCGGCCAATGTAACTGGTCGCCGCGCTCCAGCCGGGCGTGGCTGATCCCGGCGTAAATCGGCGTGACCGCCGCGATTTCGTCCATGATTTGCGCGGGCGAGGCGTAATCCCAACCAGCCAGCGGCCCTGCCGGCATCCGCCCTTCAATCAACAGGATGCGCCGGGCGAGCTCGGCGGTGATCTCCCAGTCGGCGCGGGCCTCGCCGGGCGGGTCAATCGCCTTCTGTACCCTCTGGATGCGGCGCTCCGTGTTGGTGAACGTCCCGTCTTTCTCCGCGAACGAGACGCCGGGCAGCAACACGTCTGCAAAGTTTGAGGTCTCCGAGGGAAAGATTTCTTGCAGCAGGACAAACTCGCATTTCTCCAGGCACTCGCGCACGTGGTTCACGTCCGGCTCGGTCAGCAGCGGGTCTTCGCCCAGGATGTAGAGCGCGCGAACTTTGCCCTCCCCGGCGGCGGGGATCATTTCGGTGACGGTCAAGCCGGGTTTGTCTGCCAGGAAGAAGAGACCCTGCGCGGGAAGAAGACCCTCTTCTTCCTTCAATTCCCATGCCTTTGCAAACTTCTCCCTCGCCCCCGCGTCCGTCACGGCCTGGTAGCCGGGGAACACGTTGGGCAGCGCGCCCATGTCGCACGCGCCCTGGACGTTGTTCTGTCCGCGCAGCGGGTTCACGCCGCCGCCGCGGAGGCCCATGTTGCCCAGCAGCATCTGCAGGTTGCCCAGGCTCAGCACGTTCATCACGCCGGTCGTGTGCTGGGTGATGCCCATCGCCCAGATGACCGCCATCGGTTTGTTGCGGGCGAGGATTTCGGCGGCTCGCAGCAAATCCGCTGCAGGAACGCCCGTGATTTCGGAGACGAGTTCCGGCGGGTACTTCTCGACCACCGCCTTGAATTCCTCGTAACCCTCACAGCGTTCGTCAATGAATTTTTGATCCTGCCATCCGTTCGCCAGGATGATGTGCATCAGGCCGTTGAGCAGCGCCGCGTCCGTGCCGGGCTTCTGGCGCAGATGCAGCGCGGCGAACTCGGCCAGGTCAATCCGGCGCGGGTCGGCCACGACGAGCTTGACGCCGCGCTTGAGCACCGCCTGCCTGATCTTCGCGCCGAAGACCGGGTGCTGCTCGGTCGTGTTCGAGCCGATGACGAAGATGGCCCGCGCATTCTGCGCCACGTCGTCCATCGGGTTGCTCATCGCGCCGGAGCCGTAACACATCGCCAGCCCGGCCACGGTCGAGGCGTGGCACAACCGCGCGCAGTGGTCCACGTTGTGCGCGCCGATCACCTGCCGCGCGAACTTCTGCATCAGGTAGTTCTCTTCGTTCGTGCACTTGGCCGAGGCGAACACGCCGATGGCGTCCGGGCCGGACTCGCGCTTGATCGCCGCCAGCCGCCGCGCCGCAATCCCCAGCGCCATCTCCCAATCTACCTCTACCCAATTTCCTCGGTCATTAGACCGGACAGGTCTTTGAAGACCTGTCCGGTCTGCTTCCAAAAGATATTCCCGCACCCGCGGCCTCGTCAACCGCTCGGGATGGTGGACGAAGTCATACCCGTACCGTCCCTTCACGCACAGCGCCAGGCCATTGACCGGAGCGTTCGGGTTCGACGTGACGCGGATGATCCGGCCTCCTCGCACGTTGAGGTCGAGCTGACAGCCTACGCCGCAGTAGGTGCAGGTCGTCGTGACCTTCTTCTCAGCCCTACCCTTGCCGATGGACATCACGTCGTCCAGCGCGCCGGTCGGGCAGTAGGCGGCGCACGCGCCGCAGGACTCGCAGCGGGCCTCGAGCAGGGTCGTCCCGGCCCCGGCGGCGATGTGCGCGTCGTAGCCGCGCCGGGCCACGCCCCACACGAACCGCCCCTGCACCTCGGCGCAGGCGCGCACGCAGCGGGTGCACAGGATGCACTTATTGAAGTCCACCCACAGGAAGGGATTGGGGTCGCCGTCCAGCGGGTAACGCACGGGCGGCTGGACGCCGACCGGAAGGCGCGCGTCGTAGCGGCGCACCCAGTGCATGAACTCGGTCTCCTCCCGGTCTTCCGCAGCATAACCGGCGTCGTAATAATTCTGAAGCAGGAGCTCGAGGATGGTCTTGCGCAGACGGGCGAGGTTAGGCGTTTCTGTGCGGACGACCATCCCTTCACTCACAGGGAGCGTGCAGGCCACCGGTTCACCGCGCACCCCCTCCACTTCGACCAGGCACAGGCGGCACGAGCCGACCGGCGAGAGGTCCTTGTGATGACAAAGAGTCGGGATGACGATGCCGTGCTCGCGCGCCGCGTCGAGGATGGTCTGCCCCTCGCGGGCCTCGACGGGATGGTAGTTGATGGTGAGATGAATGGCCATGGAAGTGACCTTGCGTTTAGTTACGCAATACGTAATACGCAATACGTATTGCGTATTACGTATTGAGCCTCAAGACGTACATCGCCCAGCCGAAGTATTCGCGGCCAAAGCGCGTGTATTCGTTCTGGCTGTGGCGCAGGTGCTTAATCACCTCGTCCCGGTCGGGGTGGCCGGGGTTCTCCTCCAGCCACTGCAGCAGCCCACGCCAGTTTTCAGATTCGTAGCGATCCCAGTCGTCCTGGCTGGCCCGCACCACGTATTCGAAATCAAAACCGTTCTCGCGGGCGATGCCGAGCAGCTCGGCCTCGGCGCGCACCGCCATTTCGCCGCGCGAATAGTCGGGCGGCACGCTGGATTTGCGCCAATACGGCTCGCCGACGACGAGCCGCCCGGCGGGGTGAATCGCTTCTTTCATCCGCCCCAGCGCCTCGTGGAACCCGCCCCGCCAGATGAACGTGGCCCCGATGCACGCGGCGACGTCGAAGGTATGCGGCTCAAACGCATACTCCGCCGCGTTCCCACAGATGATCTGAACCCGCTCGGCCAGCCCGCGCTCGGCCATCTTCTTCCGCGCCCGCTCGCAGGCTTTCGGGCGGATGTCAATCCCGACGCCGGCGATGCCGAAGTGCTCCGCCCACAGCGCCAGCGCCTCGCCGAACCCGCTCCCGAAATCAATCACGCGGCCCCCTGGCTTCATCCCGGCGATGCGGCCTGCGGTGACGACTTTCTCCGGCGTGCTGGGGTTCACCAGTTCGAGATAGCGTTCGGAAATGTCTTTGAGGTCGAGAAAGTCCATGGTTCAGCCCTCCGCGGCTTCAAAGTCCCCGGCAAAATGCTTCAGCGCCGACTTCAGCGGCAGCGCCGCCGACTGGCCCAGGCCGCAGAACGATGCGGTTTGCAATATCTCGGCCAGCCGGGTGAGTTCGATCACGTCGCCCGCGCGGCCTCGTCCCCCCGCCATCCGGTCTAAAATCTCGCGCGCCTGGCGCGTCCCTATCCGGCAGGGGGTGCATTTGCCGCATGACTCGGCCTCGAAAAAGTGCATCAATTCCCGCAAAAATGCAACCGGCGAAACGGACTGATCGCAGATCAAAAACGCCCCGGCGCCCAGCGACACGCCCAGAGCCGCGGAGGCGTAGTCAATCGGAATGTCCAGCAGCGCAGGCGGCGCAATCGTCCCGGCCGCCCCGCCCGTCAGCGCAAAGTGGAAGGTTGAATCAGGCCGCATCCCGCCGCCAAAGTCCTCGATCACCTGCCGCAGCGTCAGGCCGAACGGCGCTTCAAACAGCCCTGGGCGGTTGACGTGCCCGAGCAGTGTGTACAGTTTCGTCCCTGGCGTAGAGGACGACCCGTATGCGGTCCCCAACGACCGATACCACGCCGCGCCGTAGGCGACGATGGCCGGGACGGCCGAGAACGTCTCCACGTTGTTCACGACCGTGGGCTGCCCGTGGTAACCATGCGTGGTGGGGTAGGGGGGGCGGAGGCGCGGCTCGCCGCGTCTGCCTTCGAGCGATTCGAGCAGCGCCGTCTCTTCGCCGCAGATGTACGCGCCCGCGCCGCGATGCACGTGCAGCACGAATCCATGCTCGCCGATGTGCTCGAACCAGCCGTGCGCCTCGGCCTGCCGGATGGCGCGCTCCAGCCGCGCCGCCTGCGGTTCGTACTCGCCGCGGATGTAGATGAACCCCTCTCGCGCGCCGACGGCATACGCGGCCAGCGCCATGCCTTCGATCAGTTGGTGCGGGTCGCTATCAATCAACACGCGATCCTTGAAGACGAGCGGCTCTGACTCGTCGGCGTTGCACACGATGGTTTTGGGCGAGGACGGGGCCTGTGCGACCATCCGCCATTTGCGCCCGGCGGGAAACCCCGCGCCGCCGCGGCCGGTCAGCCCCGAGGCTTCGATCTCGGCCAGCACGGCCTCCGGCGATCTGGAGAGCGCCAGCTGCAGAGCGCGATAAGCGCCCTGTTCCATCGCCGCTTCAATCGAGTCCGGATCAATCTTGCCCGCGCGCGCGAGCAGGATGCGCCTCTCGCCGGGGCGCGGCCGGGCATAGGCCGGAGATGCGCTGTCTCCCTGTCGGCGTTCGCCCAGCACCTGTTCGGCGAGCAGCGGCCCGCTTTGCCGGCCATTCATGAGCGCCGCCGGGGCGCGGTCGCACAGCCCCAGGCAGCGGGCGCGCTCAATCCGCCACTCGCGGCCAAATTCGGCCTCCAGCGCGATCCACGCCGCCTCCGCGTTCTTCAGCCAGCAAGCCGGCCCGTCGCACACGCGGATGACGCGGCGCGCGTCGGGCGAGGGGGCCACGGAGAGCATCGAGTAGAACGTCGCTGCGCCGTAGACGCGCCCGGTAGGGAGGCCGAGTGCGCGGGCGACTTCGGCTATCGCCGGCGGGGTCAGGCCGCCGCGCCGGGCTTGCAGCGCCTGGAGGATGGCCAGCATGGCTTCCGGGCTGCGCCGGTGCTGCTCGGCGAGCGCGGCAATTTCGGGGTCAATCGGTCTGCGCGTGAGAGGGGAGGTAGGCATAGGGAACCTTTCTGACCGTCGTCGTAACTGCTCGGGCCGAACTGAGTCGTGGCCAGTCAAGTTGAAAACGATGGGTTCGTAGTAACGACTTCAGTCGTTGGCCAACCATGAAAGCGACTAACCCCACAGGGGCGCTTTGCGGAGTCGCTACTACCATCCATTAAAATCAGTTGACGGACAAGGAGTTACCCTCGTCCATTGTCACTGCTGGTCGCGATTGCGCTGCTGGCAGCCTGAACCGGCTCGGCGTGAGTCTCTCGCGGCGCAGGGGCGGGCGCTGGTTGGGGCGCGCTTCCGCGGGCGTGCCGCAGGTAAACAAACCAGTATACCGCGCCGACCAACACCGCGCCGCCGACGATGTTGCCCAGCGTCACCGGGAGCAAATTGTTGAAAAGAAAGTTGCTCCACGTCAGGTCAGCATAGTCGGCGGCGCTCTTGCCAATGGCCGCCCAGAACGCGGCCGGCGCGCCGGCCCGGATGAACAACCCGGTGGGGATGAAGTACATGTTGGCGATGCTGTGCTCGAACCCGGCGGCCACGAACGCCGAGATGGGCGGGACGATGGCGAGGATGCGGTCGGTGGTCGTGCGGGCGCTGAAGGTCAGCCACACCGCCAGGCAGACGAGCGCGTTGCACAAAATCCCCAGCGCCACCGCCGGGACGAAGGCCAGCCCGGCTTTGGCGTTCGCCGTCGCCAGCGCCGCCGCGCCGACCAGCCCGTTCCCCTGCCCATACTGGTTGCTCAGGTAAGCCAGGCCGGCCGTCCCCAGCGCGCCCACGAAGTTGCCGAGATAGACGATGACCCAATTGCGCAGCAGCAGGCGCGTGCTGACTTTGTGGTTGGCCCACGCCATCACGATCAGGTTATTGCCGGTGAAGAGTTCCGCGCCGCCGACGATGACGAGGATGAGGCCGAGCGAGAAGACTAACCCGGCGAGGAGGCGTGTCACGCCGTAGGGCAGTTTGTCGCCTGCCCCGGCGACGACCGTGGTCGAGAAGATCGCGCCGAGGGCGATAAAGGCCCCGGCCAGGACCGCCAGGACGAACATGCTGACCGGGTTCAGGTGCGCTTTCCTCACGCCGATCTGCTCGGCCCTGGCCGCCATCTCGGCCGGGATCAGCGCGTCGAACTGCAATTCGCCGTTAATTGCCATGGGAATTATGCCTTTCTGCCCGGTATCTTAGCGGGCAGGGCGCGCGGGCGGCAGTGGCAAACATCTAACCCCCCGGCGTCGGATGTCATTGGAGAACGGGGGACAAACGGAGGCAAAAAAATTTGGGGGGCGAGCCTGCCACTTTGACTCGCCCCCCACGGCGGAGGAGACCACCGCAAACCCACAGGGGAAACCGGACGATGATCCGGGGATCAGGCAGGTTCAAGTTTCTTCTGGTCTTCTTTCTCCCACGTCTTCACCACCAGCCGGAAGATGTCGGACTCGGTGATGATGCCGACCAGACGGCTCTTGTCCACCACCGGCAGACCGGAGATTTTGTGGCTCAGCATCAAGTTCGCCGCTTCCTGGATGGTCGTGCTCGGGCCGACCGTGATCGGATTCCGGGTCATGATGCGGTCGAGCATCAGTTTGCCGACCAGGTAATGCAGCTCAAAGATGCTCAGGCTGGTCGCCTCGGAGGGCTCCGCGCCGCGGATGTCGCCGCGCGTGACGATGCCGACCAGTTGGCCATCCTTGACCACCGGCAGCCGCCGGATGCGGTTGTCTTTCATGAGCTTGTGCGCCTCCGGCAGATTCGTGTCGGGCGCGGCGGTGATGGGGTTCGGCGTCATCCAATCTCGGACAAGTTCTGTCTTCATGTATTGCCTCGGGCCGCGCTGCGGATATAATCGGACTGGCGGCGCGGCGTTCGTTCAGACTGGTCTCAGTATAGGCGGGCCAGCGGCGATGGCTTAGTGATTTTTGTCATTTCGCCGGGTGACGAAATTCCCCTATTTTGCCTCCGAATTACAGGTTTCCCCCTAAAAACGGGAAGATTGTCACTACAGGGGGACCGGCCCAGTTTCTATACTCAGCCTGTGACCCTGCCACGCCCTCCTTCCCCTGCAGGCGGCAGGAAGGCGACGTATACTGCGCACGGCCTGCCGCCGGGGAATGCCCTAAAGGGTGCTTCGCGAAATTCCCCGGCTGAAAGCGTGGACGCGAAGCGGGCTAAAGCCGATTGGCACGCCATACAGTCCGGTTTACCGGACTTCCATGTTTTCAGCCGGGAGATTGCATCTCCCGGCCTGGGCGGGGCAGGAGGGGTAAGCAGTCATCCTGCGATAGCCGCCAGTTTCGCGGCTGCAAGCCGCTCCTACGATTTTGGGCCTCTCCCGAATTTAACGGGAAACCGCGTAGGTCACGCTTGCAGCGTGACGGTTTGCGCCGTCATCAAAAGTTGTCACGCTCAAAGCGTGACCTACGATAATCCCGCCAAAGTCGGGAGGGCCGATTTTGGAAAGGCCCTGGAGGGAGACGGGCAGGGGGCTTGTCGTTAAACCACATATGGAGATAATCTATGAGCAAACGCGAAGAACTTAGAAAGCGCCGGCAGCAACAGGCCCGTCGCAGCCAGGTGACAGTCTTGGGCGGCATTGTGACCCTCGCCCTGGCCGTGACCGGCTACCTGATCTACCAGAACACCCGGCCTATCGGTGAGATCACGCTGGTGGAAAAGGAGTCGTTCCCGTTCGCCGACGGCAAAGCCCTGGGGCCGGCCGACGCCCGGGTGGTCATCCAGGAATTCTCGGACTTTCAGTGACCGTACTGCCGGCAATTTGCCACTGGCGTGGAACGCCAGCTCATCGAGGAATTTGTCAGCACGGGACAGGTCCGTTTTGAGTATCGCCATTACATCGTCGTGGATGGCGGCGTGGGCGGCAGCGAGTCGCGCCGGGCCGCCGAGGCCAGCGAGTGCGCCAGCGAGCAGGGCGAGTTCTGGAACTATCACGCGATGGTGTTCGCCAACTGGAATGGCGAGGGGCAGGGCGCGTTCAGCGACCGCCGCCTGAAGGCATTCGCCGAGAAGCTGGAACTGGACACGGGTCAGTTCAACGCCTGCTTCGACAGCCGCCGTTACGCCAGGGAGGTGCAGGCCGACGAGGCGCTGGGCCGCTCGCTCGGCGTGAGCGGCACGCCGACCATATTCGTGAACGAGACGCTCGTCCAGAACCCGTTGGACATTGACGAGTATCGCGCGCTGATCGCAACGGCATTAAACCCTTAGGACGTTTCAGACCCTAAGGGTCTTGGAGACCCTTAGGGTCTAGGGAAAAATCAAGGTAGAGCATCATGGACATCGGCATCCCTCGTGAACGGCGGCCGGACGAGAACCGCGTCGGCCTTACCCCGGCGGGCGTCGAATTGCTCGCCGCCGACGGGCACCGCTGCTACGTCGAGCGGGGCGCGGGCCTGGGGGCCGGTTTCGGCGACGAAGATTTTGCCCGCGCGGGAGCGCACATCGTCTATTCGGGTGAGGAGGCCTATGGCCGCGCCGACCTCGTCGCCAAAGTCGCCCGACCGACCGCCGAAGAATTAGGCTGGCTTCGCGCCGGGCAGGCGGTGATGGCCTTCTGGCATCTAGCCTCTGCCTCGCCCGACAACCTCGAAACCCTCCTGCGCCAGAAAATCACCGCCATCGCCCACGAAACCATCCAGGCCGACGACGGCTCGCTCCCCGTGCTTAAGCCGATGAGCCAGATTGCCGGGCGCATGGCGGCCAACATCGCCGCCGCGCTCTCGCGCAACGACCGGGGCGGCAAAGGCATCCTGTTGGGCGGCGTGCCGGGGGTGCCGCCCGCCGAAGTGGTGATCCTCGGCGCCGGCGTGGTGGGGACGTACGCGGCCCAGGCTTTCTCCGGCGTGGGCGCGGCGGTGTACGTACTCGACCGCGATTTGAGCCGCCTCGAGACTCTCGCCCAACTGTGCCCCGGCGTCGTCACGATGGTCTCGCACTCGTTCAACCTCCGCAAAGTCGTGCGCTTCGCGGATGTCCTGGTGGGCGCGGTGCTCACGCCGGGCGTGCGCACGCCCATCCTCGTCACCCGCGAGATGGTGCGCGAGATGAAGCCCCGCTCGGTCATCCTCGACATCGCCATTGACCAGGGCGGGTGCGTCGAGACCAGCCGCCCGACCTCGCACCGCGCCTCCACGTTCGTCGAAGAGAATGTGATCCATTACTGCGTGCCCAACATGCCGGGCGTGCTGGGGCGCACGGCCACGCACGCGCTCAACAACGCCACCTGGCCGTTCCTGCAGCTCATCGCCGCTCAGGGCGTCGAGGCGGCGCTGGCGCAAAACTCGGCGCTGGCGCGCGGGGTGGCGACCCACGCCGGGAAAATCATCTCGCCCGCGCTGGCCAGGAATGCCGACCGGAGGGATGCCGACCGGAGGGATGCCGACCGGAGGGAGGCAGGGCGATGAACTGGTTCGAGCTGTACCGTGACCGCGTCAAGACGCCTGAGCAAGCGGTCGAACTGATTCGCTCGAACACGCGCGTCTTCCTCACCGGCAACTGCTCGGTGCCGCAAAAAGTGATGGCCGCGCTCGTCCAGCGCGCGCCGCAGCTGCGCGGCGTCGAAATCTGCCAGGTGCTCACCATCGGCTCGGCGGATTACGTGAGCGCGGGCATGGAACTGCACCTGCGGGTGAACACGCTGTTCATCAGCGACAACGTCCGCGCCGCCGTGAACGAAGGCCGCGCCGACTTCACGCCCTGCTTCCTCTCCGAGATACCCGGCCTGTTCAAGTCAGGCCGCCTGCCGCTCGACGCCGCGCTCATCCAGGTTTCACTCCCCGACGAGCACGGCTTTTGCTCGTTCGGCGTCGAGGTTGGCGTGACCAAAGCCGCGGCGCAGGCCGCCCAGATCGTCATCGCCGAGGTCAACCCCCGCATGCCGCGCACGCTCGGCGATTCGTTCATCCACGTTTCCAAGCTGGACGTCATCATCCCGGTGGATTACCCGCTGCCCGAAGTCCGCATGGCGGCGACCGACGAGGTCACCGAGAAGATCGCCGATCACGTGGCCAGCCTGATCCCGGACGGCGCGACGTTGCAAACGGGCATCGGTGCCATCCCGGATGCGGTGCTGCGCCGCCTCCACAACCGCCAGGACCTCGGCATCCACACCGAGCTATTTTCGGACGGCATCATTGACCTGGTGAACCGGGGCGTGATTACTGGCGAGCGTAAGACCCTGCATCCCGGCAAAATCGTCGCCGGGTTCATGCTCGGCACGCAGCGCCTGTACAACTTCGTCAACGACAACCCGGTGGTCGAGTTACACCCGTCCGAGTACGTCAACGACCCCTTTGTTATCGCGCAGAACGAGCGGATGGTGGCGATCAATTCGGCTATCGAGGTGGACCTGACCGGGCAGGTGTGCGCCGACAGCATTGGCCCACGCCTCTACAGCGGCGTGGGCGGGCAGGTGGACTTTATCTATGGCGCGTCGCGCTCAAAGGGCGGCGTCCCAATCATCGCTTTGCCCAGCACGCTGAAAAAGAAGGACGGGACGAGCCTGAGCAAGATCGTACCGCTGCTCAAGCACGGCGCGGGCGTCGTCACCACGCGCAACCATGTCCATTACGTCGTCACCGAGCACGGCGTCGCCGACCTGTATGGCCGGACGCTCGCCGGGCGCGCCGAGGCGTTGATCGCGATTGCCGCGCCGGAGTTTCGGGACGAATTGAGGCGGCAGGCGAAAGAGTTGAAATATTTGTAACGTATTGCGAATTGCGTATTCCGTATTGCGTATTGCGTATCCTGTTATGCTCCCCGCGGGTACACACTGCGCTTCTTGTTCGCCCCGCAGTTGCACTGCGGGGCGGCGGCAGTGCAACTGCCGCCCGATCAATAGCACGTTCCAAAAGCACAACTTGTGCCCGCGCGCAGTATATTACGCAATACGCAATACGCAATACGGGGCTAGTATGGAACCCCTCGCTCCTGAAAGCGTCACGCTGTCGGATGGAACCACCTTGACCGTCCGCGCCATCCGCCCGGACGACGCGCCGCGCCTTCAGGCGCTCCACGCGCGCCTCTCGCCGGAGACGATTTACCTGCGTTTCCTGGGGATGCACACGGTGCTCACGCACGAGGAGGCCAGACGCCTCGCCAACGTGGATTATCAGAGCCGCATGGCGATTGTGGCGGCGCGCGAGGAAAAGGGGGAGGAAGTCATCATCGGCGTCGCGCGCTACGCCGTCGCCAACCCGGAGAAGCCCGACGAGGCCGAGGCCGCGATTGTGGTCGAAGACCGCTACCAGGGGCGGGGGCTGGGGTTGATCTTAGTCGAGCGCCTGCTGACTTACGCCCGCTCGCACGGCATCCGCACCTTCCTCGCCGAGATCAACGCCGAGAACGAGCGCATGATGGGTTTCGTCCGGCGCAGCGGCTTGCAGGCCGAAAAGCGCTTGCAGGAGGGGGTGTGGGAGATACGGATCCATTTGGATTGAAGGAGGCATCACTGCCCTTCTCTGCGCTTTGCATAGTTATACCGACAACGATAGTAAATTGGCCGCCATTAGCAACCGACCCAAGAAATCCCGTGCAAGGTTCCTTTTCAAGAGCTCGTGATAGGGCTGGTTTCGGAAATTGCGCAAACACTCATAGCAGCTGGTATCTTCACCACAACAATCGCGAGCCATCCGCGTATACGCCGCAACAAATACATCCTTCAAGTTGTCTGCGATCCGACGAACGTGGCCAGCACCGCCAGGCACGTTATCAAACAGGACGATGGCCGGAATGGGACTGGCTGAATAGCGGTAAATCGTGCCATCTAGATCGTCACGTCTGATTCCCAATATGTCACTAGCGCCCTCTAGGAGAGAGTACAAAACTGAATACCACAGGCGACCATCAGGGTTGCTGGCTAAAAGTCCTTCAAAATGGAGCTCCAGAACGTCTGTCATGAACTCATGAACTAGGTGACGTGTCTCCGTAAACGTGTTGCAATCTGCACCGGTCCGTGGATTTTTGTGGGGTTTACCCTTGCCACGCGGTCTGCCCTTCACGATTTGGGGCACTGGTTCAGCATAGCCACAGGTATAGCATACGCGAAAGCCACGCATTAGCGGGCCGGGATTCACAATAGCCAGCCAGCCGTAGCGCGAATAGCTCTGCCAGATTCGGATCTGACCGCTAGAAAGCACTACAACAGATTGGGGTTCAGGGGGTGGAATTTTCTGCACCCGGTCTGAAGACAGGTAATCTGAGAAGTGAACGCGTGATGCGTAAATCCGTTGCGGACGGGCTTCACCAGAAATGCGGGGGCCGGGAGCCGCTAAGAAGCCGTACTCCGGGCGAATAAACTCGCCTCGCATGGAGCGTCCTGTATTAAGGCTGTTCCCGCAAGCAACACAAATTCCTGCAGTCGAATTACGCTCGCTGTGAAATCTGCCGCACGCAGAGCATACCGAGTAATAGCCACCATCCCATTCGCGTTTCGGCGGTTTGTTGATGCCGCCACTCACCCAAATATGCCCTGCGGCCACCACCTCACCACCTGGAGCATACTCGGATAAAGCAATACGGAGGTCGCGCTGCAACTCGACTTGTTGGGCTGCCGAAGGTGTATCCAAGTGATCCGTGCGAAGATCAACCACATCAGTGGGAAATCCATATTTCGGGAGCACGTTGCGCGAACCCAGAAATCCCAAGAGCGGACGTGCGCGAATCGTCCGAATAATCCCAAGTAATCGCTTGGCACGACTAAAACCGACTTCGGTCTTCTCCGCCGCAGCTTGATCAACCATGCGTTGAAGTTCCAGCAAATCGCCAGCGACCTCCAATGCCACACGATCGAGCAGACCGGTTTCATCACTTTTCCACAAGAGATTGAGCCACTCCCAATGCTCTAACCCCAACTCAGCTCTCAAGTCTTCGTCATTTGGCACGATCCTGGCAATAGCCTCTGCCACCATTGTGGGTCGCATTTGAACAAATTCGCGTAATAGGCCAATGCCAGCGCGCTGTCCATCGTTCGGCGCAAAAAACTCTCCCACATTCATTGAATTGCCTGCGCCAAACTCTCGTCCGTGAACACCCTTAGCCCATCGAAAAAACGCTGCGAATAACACCGAATGAACATGCCTACGAACGATCTTCTCGTTGGCAATCACGATAACCGGCGGGCGAATATTGCCGCTAACCATACGCTCAGGCTTATCAAAGTGAGTGAGGTCATGGGAACGTCGTTGCGCATACGTGAGAGCAAAAGCGGCCGTATCAGTACGGCGGCCAGCACGACCAGCACGCTGAACATAGTTGGCTGTCGTCGGCGGCATATTACGCATTAACACGGCCTGCAAATCGCCAACATCCACACCTAGCTCGAAAGTAGTGGAGCAGCTCAGTGCATTTAGCTCGCCATTGACAAAACGATCTTGCACTTCAGAGGCCTTCGTGCTCGTCCACTGCGCCGTGTGCTCGGCGGCTTCCAACGGAATTGGCGTCAAGGATTGATACAAACTGCGGTAATGATTGAGCCCCCAGTTGGGTTCATTAGTATCCAGCGCTTCCAATATGCCAGTACAGCCATAGGTCGGACAAACACCTCGCACGTTGTGATAAACAATTGAACGACAACGAGAGCACCGAAAAACTGGCAAAACGCTGGCGGGCAATGGCACCAGTTCCCACAGTTCATAACTGACTCGATAAACAACGCCGCCCAATTGCCTGGGTTGTTCAGCAGGCAAGTAGTTATGCCACACAGTTGCATTCGGATCAGTCAAGTGTCGCCATAAGCCCGCGAGGGTTTGATGAACAGTTCGATCAATCTCCTCTTCGGGAAGCTTGGCGACCCGTTTCAACAATCTGACCAATACATCCTGGCGACGATTTCCTCCGCGCGCTGGCATCCAGCCCAGGACATGCTGTTTCGGATCAGCGCTGCCCTCACGCACGTAAAACAGGAAGTTACGCGGTGCAAAATCTTCGGGGCTTCGCGGATCTACATTTGGGGGGAAGGTCATCGCTCCTTGGTGCCGTAGAGTATCAATGAGCATTGCCAATAAGTGCCAAGCCTCATCAGGAGAGAGATTCCAAGGGTCTTCCAGCAGGGGGCGGGGAGGCTCCCATTGACGCGGGCGCACCAATCGGAAATGCAACAGCCCTAGACCTTCAAGACTAATGCGCCGGTCCAGAGCAACTAGTTCCTGCATAAGCCATGTGGCCATCCGACGCTGGATTTCATCATAACTCTCTGTCTCACTGAAAAGTCCGGCTGCTTCGGCTTGAGCACGTAAGCGCTCCACTACATCTCGTAGGCGAAGACGCCCCATGTTGCCAGTCTCATCCTCCAACAGCGCCTTGAGAATCAGACGGCGGCGCAATACCTGTTGATAAGTGCGTTCCAGATAGGGTGCAAAAAAAGCCGCATCCTGACGGCTATCGGCGAAGGTCAAGAGCTTGCGCCCTTCACCCGGCAATTTCCGCACATGCTCTTCACGGGCAGCAGGCAGTTTCTGATACAAGGTTGTCGCCAGCACGCTGACAGGGGCATCTTGTCCTGTGAGGAAACGAAATATGGCCCCGGCAATGTTACGAGTTCCGCAAGCCACACATCTTCGTAGCTCTGGGTGCTTGCCTCGATCTACAAGGTGCACATGTTTACGAGGAACGGCGGGCGGACAGCCACAATCTGTGGGCACATCTTGACCAGGTTTCACTACTCCACATCCCAAACACAGGGTATAGGATTCGGTCAGTTCGTGAGCAGCGACCTCCAGGTCGTCCTCTTCGGCGACGGCTTCATCTTCATCCAAACGAGTCATTTGATCTGTCAAAACAAAATATATCGGGGCCTGACGCGATTCATCTAACGGCATAGGGCCCACAAGCTGGCGCAAGTGCCAACTATCGGTGGGCTCATCTCGCTTAGCGAGTTCCCCTACCAGATACACTGTGCCACAACGAGGGCACACTCCGATCTCAAATACCTGACTGTGGCAATGAGGGCATTTCTCCTGGCGCTGCAAGAAAAGACGCGGAGGTGCAACTGTGTCAGTGACATGAGCAGTCTCGTTCAGACAGAGGAATGCCCCCTCAAGCGCCCGTACGAAAACGTGATAACGTGCAGGTAATAGCGCATGACTTTCTCGATCTGGACGGGCGCGAACAGCCAAATTGACGACGTCAATCAGTCGTTCGGTAGCGTCCGCATCGCCCGGAAACACTTCCGCCGCCAACGTTTTCAGGAAACAAGGCTCTTGTCCCAATCGCCACTGTAGGCGCCGCAACCGTCCATCGCCCTGTAGTAGACCATAAAGCAGGACACCAATCTTTTCGTCAAAATCACGTGAGCTAGCCAAGTGCTGGGCGTGGGTAATCACTTCCAACGGCACACCATTGTCGCGAGCTGCATTCATCAACTGGCTAACATCCGCTGAAGCCGATGATTGCAGGTCAACTAACACGGCATTTAAAGCTTGGTACAGATACGACTGCCCCTCACCCCACACCGGCCTTTGCTCCTCCGCCGGTTTAGGGGTTCCCTTGACGACATCTTGCTGGATAGGATCCTCCGGCGCCCATTCGAACAACTCGCCGAACAACTCACTGGCAAATTGCACGACCTTCGGAAAATCATCCTCCCCTTTCCCCAAGGTGGCGCTAGTTGCAATGATGCGTAATCGTCCGCGCTCACTTCTCACTACGCGGTCTTTCAGGCGGCGAAGCAACATTGCTATCTCGATCCCAGCCGCGCCGTCATAGACATGAGCTTCATCCAGAACAATGAACCGCCAGTATTGACCGGTTTCACCATCAAAAAACGCGGTG
>DAOTXG010000079.1:0-2436 GCA_034435515.1 Anaerolineales bacterium | reverse complement strand
CAGTAGCCATTTCGGAGGCTGGTTCGCAGGTCGAAAGTGGCGCGGGCGGTGGTGTCCAGGAGCAGGCCATAGCCCCGACTGGAGAGCAAGAAGGGCATGGGCGAATAGCTGGCGTTAACATTTGGGGTATGCGGTTGGGCTTGATCATCGGCCCAATTCTCCAAAACCTGCCCGGCCAGGTCGAGGCGGCTGAAGCGTTCGCCCAGGCCGAAGAAGTGTTCCTCAGGAGCCGCTGGCAAACAGGCTTCAATGGCGCTGGCCGACTGTACGGGTGCGGCGCTGATGTGCAGGGACAAAACGCCGTCAGAAACCGCTTTGGCGAAGACCATCAGCGTCACGTTGTCTGGGCTGTTCGTCGCGAAGTTCCACTGCGCTCCGCCTTGAGATGGGAGATAGAGGGGGGCTGTGAGCCGGGTCGCGCTGAATACCCGGCCCGCGTTGTCCCAGAACGACAAGCAAGGGCCCGGCTCGTCGAAGAGAGTTTGCCAACCATGGCCCGGCGCGGATCGGACGACGAGCCGGGCGAGGCCCGCCTGGGCTGAGCAATCCGCTGTTGGCCGGGCGACAACGTGGGCAGCGGCGAGCAACAGTAGGGCGGCCCCCATGGGCGCGATCACCTTTCCCCAAGACCGCTGGCGGAGTCCGGTCATAGCTGCCTCTCCGCGCGCCAATGCGCGACTGACCGGACAAGCGCGAACCCCGGCGCACGCCGGGGTTCGTCTATTACCTCACCTGCTTCTCGCTTGCCCGGCTCGTCTTATAGACGCCGGGCGCGGCGGATTTCTTACGTCGCCGGGGAGGCGCGCAGGATACGCAACAGGGCTTCCAATTCCTCCTGGCAGTCGGCGCACGTCTCCAGGTGATGCTGGACGAGCGGCATCAGACGCGCCACATCTGCGCCTTGCAATATGGCTTCGGCCACCTGATCCAGCACCGCCAGCACCTCATCGCACGTGACTTCCACGTCGCGCGTCTGCTCAAGCCCGCGGAGCATTTTCTCCAGGGCCTCGGGCGAGGCCCCATTAGCGCGCGCCCGGCCTTGGCCCCAGCGCCGGAGCAGGCGTTTGAGTTGATTAATGAAGTTCATGAAGGCTTTCCCTCTCCATCATAGACGCACGATAGGCAGCGTATCTTACTCCTGCTCGAAAACCGCGAGCATTTCGCCGATCATCAGCCCTTCACGCGCCAGGCGGCGCTTCAGGCGTAGACGGGCGTCGTGCAGCAGCTTGTACAGCGCGTTGCGCTCGGCGCCCATCCGCCGCGCGACTTCTTCCAGCGGCATCCCCTTGAGCACCACGGCCGTCATCGCCAGACGCTGGCGGTCAGTCAGTTCGTCGTTAATGATCCGCCGCACGTGCTCCAATAATTCGGCCTTTTCGACGACCCGCTCCGGACTGGGCGTGGAGGACGCTATTTGGCGCGGTTCGGCGTCGCTGGTCTCGCTTTCCAGCAGGCTCTCCAACGAGACCTCGCGCCATTTGCGCCGCCGCAATTCGGTGAGCTCAACCCGGACGGCGATCTTGTGCGTCCAGGTGGTGAACTGGCTGCGGCCTTCAAACGAGTCCAGGTGGGCCAGCACGCGCAGCAGGGTTTCCTGCGCCACTTCCTCGGTCAGGGCTGTGAAATGGGGATCATCCGGCGAAAGCCAGTTTTGGAGCGCATACAGCAGTCCTTTGAGGATGATCAGCCGGAGGTCGGCCAGGGCGGCCTCCTGCTCTGGGCCGGTCGCGCGCAGATCAGACAGCCATTGCGCGTTGGTGCGCTGGGGCACAGCCTGGGTGGACACAGCGGGCATTATAGCGCAAGCCGGACGCAGGGCAACACCATCGACGGCTGCGTGGCCATCACGACCTCTCTCGACATGGAAGAAGCCTAACGAGTTTTCCGGCCCAGGTAAGAAAGTCCGGCGTCACGTTGTCTGAAGGAAGGAGTATCCCATCATCCCCAACCCGGAAGGAGAGAAAGACCATGAAACGCCTCACCATGACCCGCCGTGATTTTCTCCGCATCAGCGGCATGGGCTTCAGCGCGGCGGCCCTGGCCGCGTGCACCACGCCCTCCGCCCCCACCGCAGTGCCAACGCCTGTTCCCCAGCCCACCGCCGCGCCTGCCGAAGCGCCCCGCGTTGTCGTGGGCGACGTGCTGGACTTCGCTCTCAAAGGTGATTGGCCCGGACGATTCGGGTTTGTCAAGTTCAAATTGCATGCTGGGTTCTTCAATGGCGACAAGGCCTACTTTATCCGCACGGACACTTCGGACCAAACCTATGCGGAGGCGAATAAGTTGGTGTTTGCGCCAGTGCTGGCCGGGGTGCAATCTGCGCCGGGTGTCACCTCGAAACTGTATCTGTTTGAAGGCGGCTCACCCGACCAACTGCCAATTTTGAGCACGGCTCCCTCCCAAGAGAACTACAGCCCCATCTGGCAACTCCACAAA
>DAOTXG010000078.1:0-12478 GCA_034435515.1 Anaerolineales bacterium | reverse complement strand
GGGCAACACCGCCGGCCCTGTCAGTGGCCCGACGATTAATGAGACATCGGGTTACGGTTGCAACTTGTAGCCTGGAGCAAATTCCGTTTCGGTTTACGCGACACCTGACGCGGTCGCACCCGCCCGACCTATACTCCGGCGACCGTCCCCAGCACTAGCGCCATCTGTCAATCGGCCTTGGTCGTGAGCATCACCGCCTCGTCGTGCTGTAGAGACGCCCCGCTGGGGCGTCTCCCGGAGACGTTCCATCGGAACGTCTCCAGGGACGTCCCACCGGAATGCCTCCGGGAGACGTTCCACCAGACTGTCTCCAGGGACGTTCCATCGGCGCTCCTCCAGGAGACGTTCCACCAGACTGTCTCCAGGGACGTTCCACCGGCGCGCCTCCGGGAGACGTTCCACCAGCGCGCCTCCGGGAGACGTTCCATCGGAACGTCTCTACCGTTGACAACCTCTACGTGCATACGAGCGGCTTGTGTGCACGCAAAGTTTGTCAGCAGTTGCACTGCTGACAGCAACCTTGCCGCAGTGCAACTGCGGCAGAACGGGGCCGCCTGACAACGTTTGCGTGCCCACAGCGGCTTTAGTCGCTTTCCGCTCTGCGCTTTTCATAGTAAACTCCCCGAACTTTCGTCCACTCGTCCAACTGGTTTGCCTATGAGACGCTACATCTTATCGCTTTACCTCATCGCTTCTCTGGCGCTCGCAGCCTGCAGCCGCCAACTCATCACGGCCGCGCCCCCGACGCTAGCCCCGGTCAACCCGCGGACGGCCTCTCTCAGCGAAATCGTGAACATCGTCCTGGCCCGCCTCTCCCTGGCCGAACCGCTGGCGCAGGTTCAGCCCGGTTTCGTGTTGGGCGCGGGCGGCCAGATCCAAACGGGCGACGAGTCCAGGGCCAGGCTCGACTTCAGCGATGGCACCCTCGTCCGCCTCGCCTCGAACTCCTCCTTCACGATGCAGGACGTCGTGCCCTCAGACGAGGGCCTGTTCACCAGCCTCAAACTCGAAGCCGGCAAAATCTGGGTCAGCCTGACCGGCGGGGTGCTGGAAGTAGAAACCCCGGTGGGCGTCGCGGCCGTGCGCGGCTCGTTTGCGGTGTTCACCTACCTCACCCGCGACCCCGCCGACCCGAACGACGATTGGCTGGTGGTGGATTGTCTCGAAGGCGCCTGCCACGCGGAGAACGACGTCGCCGTCGCCGATCTGGGCAACCTCCAGCGGACCGTCCTCACGCGCGCCGGACAATTCAACTTCCCCCTCGTCGGCGAAGACGTGCAAGATTTCATTCGGAACAACCCGGAAGTGGCGGACGTCGTCGTCGCCACGCTGACCGCGGCCCCGCCGCCGACCGAAACCCTCGCCCCCACGGCGACCAGCACGCCGTCCCCGCCGCCCAGCCCGACCCCGGAAGGCGCGCCGACGGCGACTGCGACGAACACCGCCGCGCCGACCCCCACCGCGCTGCCGCTCCCCACCGCCGCGCCGGGCGCGCTCTTCCCGATTATCGGCGTGCACACGGTGCAGCCCGGCGAGACGATCTTCTGCATCGGACGCGCTTACGGCGTGCTGCCCACCGCGATCACGCAAGTCAACGGCGTGATCACGCTGAGGCCCGGCCAGCAGTTGCGGATTCCGGGCGTGCAATGGCCAAGCATCCCGCCCGGCCCGGTCTGCCAGACCCAGTTCACCTCGCCCTTCCCCGGCCTGACGCCGACCAACACCCCCGCGCCGGCGCCGTCGGTCACGCCCGCGCCGCCGACTGAGAGGCCGGAGAGGCCGCCGACGAATACGCCGGTTCCTCCGAGCGTCCCCAGCCACACGCCGACAAAGACATCCACTGCGGTGACTCCCTCGACCGCGACGGCCACGCCAACGCCGAGCGCGACGCCCCCACCACTCGCCACGGCCACGCCGACGCCGAGCGCGACGCCCCCGCCAACCGCCACGGCCACCAAGATATCGAGCGCGACGCCCTCGCCAACCGCGACGACCACCAAGATACCGAGCGTGACGCCCCCGCCAACCATCACGCCCAGCCTCACGCCGAGCCAGACTCCGCCGCCGACCAACACGCCGACCCACACCCCCACTTTCCCGCCGCCGACGTTCACCCCAACGCCGCCGCCGACCAACACGCCAACGCCCACACCCGATATTGTGGGGCCGAGCATAGTCGGCCTGAGCGCCACCCCCCCGGTGTTGGACGGCAGCACCTGCAGGGTCACCTTTAGCGTCAACGTGAACGACCCCTCCGGCGTGAGCGCTGCGAATGTCTCCTGGACCTCCTTCAACTCATCCGGCGTGTTATTCCAATCTGGTGTGGTGAACCTGAGCGGCCCATCCACCGGAGGCATTTGGAGCGGAACGCAGGACTTTACGGTGCCACCCTTTGGCCGCGTGGGGTGGACGGTCAGCGCCTCGGACGCGCTCTTCAATCCCAGCGGCCCTGTCAGCGGCCCGTCCATCGGCGAGACGACCGGCTATGGGTGTAACTGGTGACTTGAAAGAAGGGGGCGCGTAAAAAGAGCCGCTGCTCTATTCAGGGGCGGGGAGGAATTCGAGGCGCGTCACGAAGAAATCGTTTTCAAGGCGGCGCGTTTCGAGGAGGGATAGGCGCGCGCCAGCGGGCGCAGAGGCGTGCGCCGCCGCTTCGTCCAGCGGCCCATGACTGACGAAGGCGAACCGCCGGACGCGCGCGGCGTGAGCCTGGGCCGCCCACCGGGGCAAGTCCGATCTTGAGTTGAGCAGAAACAACTCTTTGGCGGCGTAAAGTTCCGGCGCGCCGGACGCGATCCACCCCATGTCGGCCACGATAATTTTCTCTGGCAGGCCCAGTAAGGCTGCCTGGCTTCCCTCGCGCAAACGAACGCTGGATCAGGCCGATTCCCAGGACCTGGATGAAAATGCTCAGGCCGAACAGAGTCAGGGCGGCGAGCAAGTGCAGCCGCGCCAGGGGCAAATGCGCCGCGCGTTCCCGGATCGCCCTCAACCCATCCACAGCCAATGGCGTGCACAACGGAAAGACGATCAGCATATAACGCGCGCCCCACTCCAGGCCGCCCCGCAGCGGCCCGCGCGGTACGAGCAAGCCCACGCCGAGCATATAGAGAACCAAAAAGCCAAGCGCCAGGTGAGATAGGACTCTCACTCTGGGAGCGCCCCTTGAAGTGGAGTTCAGGCTCAGGACTAAAAACGGGCTGGCGCTGAGGAAGCCGTGGGACACGCCGCTCCGCAGATGCTGCGGGATGAAACTGGCGATTCCCAATCCGATCACCGTTAACGCCCCGACCTGGAGAGTTTCGCGCAGACGCGAGTGCGTGAGGTGGTGGGCGAGCCAGTACACCCCCAGCGCGATAACTAACAGGCCGCCGACAATTCCATAGCCGGGGGAGAAAATGAAATCGGGCAGGCTGCCCCAGCCGTGAGTGACGAAGTAGGCTTGTGGCGCGAAATCCGCCGCCAACGCTGCCTCCGGCGGCAGGATATTTTGCGCGCGGGGATGGCTGACTCCATAGAGGCTAAACACGACGGCAAAAGCGCCGCCCAGACCCAGCCAGCCTGGGCCCAGCCCGGGCCGCCAGCCTTCTGGGAAACCGTCCGTACTCGCGTGCGAATCACGCCTCGCGGCCATCACCCCCTCCAACGCCTCCCAGACGAACACCAGCCCGAGCACGAACGCAAAGAGCAGCAGGTCCTTGCGGATGCTCGCCGCGAGGCCCAACAACGTCCCGGCCAGCAGGCCGTCGCGCAGCGGCAGCGGCCCGGTCTGGCGGAGCAGCACGGCGACCACGCCGAGGCCCAGCGCAACGGCCAGGGTGTGCTCCCAGAACAGCAGGCTGTAAAACAGCAGCGGCGTCCCCAGGCCGGCGGACAGGACGCCCGCCCATGCGGGACGCAGAGCGAGGCGCCGCATCAGCCCGGCGACGAGGAGCACGCTGCACAGCCCAGCCAGGACAGGTACCACCCGCTCGCCCTGGTCGCCCATCAGCCAGATAAAGGGCCTCCCCAGCAGAGCAATGGCCGGCGACTGAAAAAAGTGGAGACGCCCCGCGGCGACAAAGTAAAAGAGCGGCGCAAAGGGCGCGAACTTAAAATCCGGGTCAAGCCACTGGCCGGGGTACTCAATAGACAGGTCGGGCCAGGGCGTGAAACGGAGATTATCGGCCTGGATGCGTTTGAGGCCGTTGTCCGGGCTCCAGTAAGTCCCGGTCGGCAGATAACCGAAAGCCAGCCACAGGTAGATCCCAGCCACGAGGCCGAAGGCGGCCACCGTGAGCCAGTCGGTCGTACGTCGAACGGGATGGCGTCCCGAAGTCATCCCTTCGCCAACCAGGGTCTCTCCCATGCCCCTGAGTATAACATTCAGCGGCCGTCTCATTTCGGCTCATCGCCCTTTCATAGTACACTTTTGCCATCTTGGTAATCATCCGGTTAATGCTGCTTGTCGGGGTCGAGTTTCGTGTTACACTCAGAACACCCGGCGCTCGCCGCCGGGGATGATCCCATGCGCTCTCTGACTCTTCGCCTGCTCAGCCTCGGTCTGATTGCCTGCCTCACGGCGGCCTGCCAGCGCACGCTGATCCAGGTGGCGACGCAAGAGGGAGGCGGCGTCAGTCTTGCGACCGCCACGGCCACTGCCCAGCGCACGGCCAGCCTTCTCGACCTGCAGGGGAAAGTCGAGACTCGGCCCAACGACGCGAACCCCTGGTTGCCTGCGCAGGATGGGCAGACTTTGGGGGTCGAGAGCCAGATTCGCACCGGCCCCGACGGCCGCGCGCTCATCCGGCTCACCGAGGGCAGCAAAGTCCGCGTGGGGCCAAACACGACGCTCGTCGTCACCTTTCTCAATCCGTATCTCGACAGCCTGCTGACCTCGATCCGACTGGAAAGAGGCAATGTCTGGGTGTTGCTGCGCGACGGGGCGCTGGACGTGGAGACGCCGTTCGGCACGGCCTCGGCGCGCACCGCTTACTTGAGCGTGGGGTTCGACGCCCAGAAGCAGAGCGTAGCGGTGACCTGTCTGCAAGGCACATGCAGCTTTGGCAGCCTGTTCATCCCCACCGGCTTCAAGCTCAATCGCGCCGAACAGACCGATGCCGCGCCGGAGCGCATGACCTTCGCCGATTACGGCCTGTGGGGCAGCAGCATCCCCGAAGCGACGCAGCTGGCTTACCTGGCCACCGAGGCCGTGGCGCAGGGCAGCGCGACCGCGCCGCTGGTGGCGACTCAACCGGCGACGCCCACGCCGCCGCCCTCGCCCACGGCGGCGCCCGGCGGCGAGGCGACGCTCACACCGCCAGAGCCGACGCGCACCCCGGTGCCCTCGCCAACGCTCGTCGTGCCGCGTCAGCCGACGATCACGCCTGTACCCTTCACGCCAATCCCGCCCGCGCCGCTGATCGGCCGGCATCTCGTGGCCGGCGGCGAGACGCTCTTCTGCATCGCGCGCGCCTACGGGGTGCTGCCGGCGGCCATTGCGCAGGCCAACAATCTGCCCTTGCCGTTCACCGTGTTCCCCGGACAGGTGTTGAAAATTCCGGCGGTGCGGTGGGCGAACATCCTCCCCGGCCCGGTGTGCCAGCCGCAATTTACTTCGCCGTTCCCGGCCCTGCCGTTTGCCACCGATACCCCGGTCGTCGTCGCCAGCCCGACCCTGGTCGGGCCGCCGCTTACCCTCTCGCTCGCCTTCTTGTGCGTCGCCAATTGCAGCGGTCAGAGCGGCGACTATCTCATCCGCATCTGGGCCACGGCCAGCGGCGGGGTCGCGCCCTACACCTTCACTCCAGGCGAGACGTTCGACGTCACGCTCCAGCACTGCCTCGTCGGGAGCGGCCTGGTCACCGTCGCCTCCGCCGATGGCCAAACCGCCTCGACCACCTGGGAATACGTGGACGTGAACTGCCCGCCTATTGCAGCGCCTTAGGAGATCGCCGTATGAAATTGAATTTCCTCCGCCGCCCCGATGGCCGCGCCGATGGCGCGAGAAAGGAGGGCCAGGCGGCGACCAACCGCCTGTCCCTGCGCCGCCAGAGCGTGGTGCTGGTCGCCGCCGTCGTCGTGCTGCTCCTCGGGGCTGGCATCTTCGGTTTGTTAGACGGCCTGGAATTGAGCGCGGTGAACTGGGCTTTCCAGCGGCGCGGCCCGCTGCCGCCCGTCAGCCCGGTTGTCATCGTCGCGATTGACGACGACTCGTTCCGGTTCAACGAGATGCAGTGGCCCTGGCCGCGCACTTACCTGGCGCAGCTGGTGGACCGGCTGGCGGAAGGGGGCGCGCGGGTCGTCGCCTTCGACGTGTTCTTCTTCGAGCCGGGGGTGCGCGGCGCGCCCGCCACGTACACCGTGTCGCGCGACGGGCGGGGCGTGACGGAAATCGCCCAGGAATTTGGAATGACCGCCGCCGACCTCATCGCCGCGAACAACCTGGACAGCCACGGGCGCATCTGCGGCGGGCAGGAGCTCGTCATCCCCACGAACCCGCCGCAAAAGTACGTGGTCGTGCGGGATACGCTCGACGACCTGGCCGCGCGGTATCAGGTGGACAAAGCCGTGCTGATGGAGAGCAACAATCTGTCCGGTCCCTGCGACCTTCTGCCCCGGCAGTTGCTGCAGATCCCCGTCGGCCCGTCGCTGAATTACACAGTTCAGACGGGCGACACAGTCGCCCACCTGGCCGCGCTCTATCAGGTCAACCCGCTCGCCATCCTGGCCGCCGACGGCCAGCCCGCCGCTGACCCGCTCAGCCCGGGCGAGATGGTGACGGTGCAATTCGGCGACGCGGCTTTCGCCGCCTCCGTCAAAGCGGCGGGGAATGTCATCTTCAACGGCGAAATCGGTCGAATTGAAGAGAGCAGCGGCGTAGGTCACCAGCTGCGCCAGCCCATCTTGCCCCTGCGGGAAGCCGCCGCCGGGTTCGGCGTCACCAACGTCGACGCCGACGCCGATGGCGCCGTCCACAGCATTCTGGCCTGGTACACCGCCGGCGACAAAAACTTTTATTCCTTGCCGATTGTGGTCGCCTCGCTCTACAGCGGCCAGCCGTTGAACGACCAACCCACGTTCAGCGGGTTCACTCTCGGCGACCGCTACGTCCCGCTCAATTTCGGATCGCTGCGCGTGAACTTCAACGGCCCGGCCAGGACTATCCCCACTTATTCCGTTTACGAGGTCGTCAACGGGGATCTGGCGCTCGCGACATTCAAGGACAAGATCGTCTTTATCGGCGCCACGAGCCAGTCGCTGCACGACATCTACGCGACGCCGTACGAGACGAAGAACCCGCCGGGCGTGCCAGGCGTGGAAGTCATGGCCAGCGCGCTCGATACGATTTTGAGCCAGGACTACCTCTATCTCCGTTCGGGCCTGTGTGAGGGCAGGGTGTGCCCCATAACCGCGCGCGGCCCCATGCTCGTCAGCATCCTCGTCTCGGGCGCGCTGGCGCTGGCGCTCAGCCTCATCCGGCGGACCATCGTCGCGATCGTTGCGCTGGTGGGGCTGATGCTGGCCGGGGTGGCCGTGTGGCTGGCGGTCTTCGTGGGCCTGCGGGCGGAAATCCCGCTGGTCGCGCCGCTCAGCGCGCTATTCCTGGCCTTCGTGACGCCGACGCTGGAGCGCGCCGTGAGCGAGGAGCTGGAAAAGCGCCGGGTGCGCGGCATCTTCGAGATGTTCATCTCGCCGGAGATGGTCGGCCAGCTCATCGAGCAGGGCATTGACGCGATGCGCGGCCGGCGCGCCGAATTGACCATCCTGTTCTCCGACATCCGCGGCTTCACGACCATGTCCGAGAAGATGACGCCGGAGCAGCTGGTGGAGGTGCTGAACGAGTACCTGGGCGTGATGACCGAAGTGATCCACAAGCACGGCGGGACGGTGGACAAATACGAGGGCGACCTGGTGATGGCCTTCTTCGGCGCGCCCGTCTCCTACGACGACCACGCCCAGCGCGCAGTGCGCGCCTCCATCGAGATGCGCATGGAGCTAGATCGCCTGCGCCAGAAATGGGCGACCGAGGGCAAGCCCTCCAAACTGGAGATGGGCATCGGGCTGAACACCGCCGAGGTGTTCGTGGGGCTGGTCGGCTCCGGGCGGCGCGTGAACTACACCGTGATGGGCGACGGCGTGAACCTGGCCTCGCGCGTGCAAGACCTGACGAAGGATCTGCAGTGGCCGCTCCTTATCACCGAGTTCACCTACGAGAAAGTCAAGGACGAGTTCGACGCGGACTTCGGCGAGGCCCGCCTGGTCAAAGGCAAGACCGTGCCGGTCGGGATGTACAAAGTGCTGGGCGAGAAGGGCGCGCCGCCGGAGACGCGGGTGAGGCCGTTGTATGCGTGAGGCGCCTCAGGCTAAAGCGTCGCCGGCAAGCCAGCCGATCTCCCGCCTCGGGTGCCTATTGGGCGGGCTGGCCTGGCTGTTTGTGATGCTCGCGCCGCTGCTCGCCTTCGTCCTGGCGGCGCGCGGCGAACTGACGTGGCGGCGCGGCGAGTTTGTCGAGGACCGCCTGTGGCTGATCACCGCCGCGAGCGCCTCGGGCGGCGAGCGCGGCCTCGGCTATTCGGCGGCGCGCGTCCTCTCCGACCAGACGGCCTCCGGCGGCCCCCTCTGCGTGCGCACGCGCGTTCGCTTCCTGCTCTGGCGGGGCCAGAGCGAGCAGGTGGAGTTTTGCGAGTGCTACACCCGCGCGGCTAACGGGGCATATGAGGCGAACGGGAGTTGTCCGTGAAGAAGCCGCTCACCCAAAGCGAACTCATCGCCACCGCTCACGACTTCTGTGGGCGAAAACACGCTTACTCAAAGTTGTTTGGCGTTACGGATGGGAAGGCCGTCGGCACATTCATCGAGCACAAGTTTCAATTGCATCTCGAGTCGCTCTACGCCATTCAAATCGGCAGTTCAGCCTCAGGGCTGGATTTGCCCTCTTTGGAGACGGACATCAAAGTCACTTCTATCCGCCAGCCCCAGTCATCCTGCCCATTCCGTTCAGCCAGACAAAAGGTTTACGGACTTGGGTACCACTTGCTCCTGTTCGTCTACGATAAGCAGGATAATCAGAAAACGAGAACTGCCAAACTCACTTTCGTGAGCTGCACGTTGATTGACAAAAGCCGCACTGCGGATTATCAAACAACACGCGGTATCCTCGACATCCTGGCCCGAGAGGGGAATCGTGAGGATATACTGGCTTTCCTGGCTGACCGCAATCTGCCGGGCGACGAGATTGTCCACAACTCACTGGCTGGCGAAATTATGCAAGCGCCGCCTATACTTGGCTATCTGACCATCTCTAATGCGCTCCAGTGGAGGCTCCAGTACGGCAGAATTGTCGGCCTCACGGATACAGTTTCGGGCATCATAAAAATCGTATGAACGCCACGACACGCCGCATTGCTGAAGCAGTCTCAGAGCACATCGTTGAACTGAGCCAGACTCGCTTAGCCGAGATGGTCGCGTCGTACAAAACTCTTAGACGCGCGAATGAAGAGTTACGGCATCTAACGGGTATTCACCGCTTTTTTGACAGCCAGCAGGCGTTTGACGAGTTCCGGCGGCTAATCAAACTGCCGGCTCAAAAGCCGGCGTCCCCAAAGAGCCGTGAGTGGGGCGACTTTCAGACGCCTCCTGGCCTGGCGAGGCAAGTCTGCCGGTATCTTGTGGAAACAGGCGCCTCTCCCACCGTCGTCGTGGAACCAACCTATGGGTTGGGGAACTTTATCCTTGCCACACTAGAGATGTTTCCAACTGTCAAACTCGTCTATGGGGTCGAGCTTCAAGAAAAATACGAATGGCATTTAAAAATTGCCCTCCTGATAAAAGCTCTACTTGGCCGCCCGGTGACCGCGGAGATCGAATTACATCAAGATAACGTCTTCGCTCACCAGTTTCCTGACCACATCCTCAAGGCGCAGAATCTCTTGGTGATTGGGAATCCTCCCTGGGTGACCAATGCCGAGCTGGGTGCCTTAGAATCGCGCAATCTGCCACAGAAGCAGAATCTAAAATCACTGAATGGCCTGGACGCCCTAACAGGCAAAAGCAACTTTGACATTAGCGAGTACATCTTGCTCAGATTGCTCGACTGGTTTTCTCACCGCCCTGGAATTCTGGCTATGCTCTGCAAGAACTCCATGGCGAAGAACATCATCGAGATTCTTCCCAAAAGGCAGTTTAGGGTTTCCAACATCCGAACTCTAGAGATTAATGCGACCCGTGAGTTCGGCGCCGCCGTTGACGCCTGCTTGCTCGTCATGGAGTTGGGTGTTCCCAGGCCGGAACAAGTCTGCCAGGTGGCGCCCCTTGAAAATCCTCGATCCGTCGCTCGAGTCTTCGGCTGGGTAGGCGACAAGTTCGTCTCGAATGTCCAGGATTACCTGGCGAATTCCGAATTCGACGGTAAATCCGCGCTCGTCTGGCGGCAGGGACTGAAACACGATTGCGCCAGAATTATGGAGTTAGACGCCAGTGCAGAGACGCTGACCAATGGAAACGGGGAAACCGCAGAGGTTGAAGAAGAGCACTTATACTGGCTTCTCAAAAGTTCTGCCCTCAGGCATTTTGAACCCGATCCGCCGCGAAAGAAGGTGATCGTTACTCAAAACCGGCTGGGTGAAGATACTTCAGTCTTGAGAGTCAAAGCGCCGAAACTTTGGAAGTATCTGGTTAAGAATAGCCAATACTTTGAAAAGCGAAAGTCGAGCATTTATCGTGATAGACCACGGTTTTCTATCTTTGGCGTTGGCGAGTACTCTTTCAAAAACTATAAGGTGGCTATTTCCGGGTTATACAAAGAGCCGAATTTTTCGCTCGTGTGTCCGATTGATAATCGTCCGGTCATGCTCGACGATACCTGCTACTTTGTTGGTTTCGATGCTTATCGGGAGGCGCTTTTTACTGCTTCCTTATTCAACAGCCCTCCCGTCAAGCGCTTTCTTCGCTCTATCGTCTTCACCGACGCAAAAAGGCCCTACACCAAAGAGGCGCTCATGCGCGTCAATGTCACGCATGCCCTCTCACACTTGTCACTGGAGATGCTCCAAGACTTTTGGATCAGCATTGGTTACGAGCCGCGAGAGCATATTACCCAGTTGGATTGGGAAAATTACAAAGAGAGTTTCGTCAGCACGGACGCAAAGCCAGAGGTCATCCAATTAAGTCTTAGCGCGTAAGGAGTCTGCCTTCACTAACGCGAACCGGAGGCAATCATGCTCGACTTGAGATCCATCCAAAAGCCGCTCAAAGAAAAATACCGAAGCGACCCCAACGCCTCGCGCCTCACGCTCAAAGCGCAGGGCAGCCAGACCGAGACGCCGCTGGCCTGCTCGGTGGACATCGGGCGCGCGATTTACCAGGCCCAGGCACACGGCGGCGTGGGCGGGGCGGGCACGGCGGCCTGCTCGGGCGATTTGCTGCTGGGCGCGCTCTCGGCCTGCGCTCAGATCACCTGCCAGATGGTCGCGGCGGCCATGGGCATCCCGACGAACCGGATTGAAGTCACCGTCGAGGGCGACCTGGATTTGCGCGGCACACTGGGCGTGTCCAAAGACGTCCCGGTCGGCTTCGAGCAGATTCGCGTTCGCTTCGACATCGAGGCCCCGGAAGCCACCACCGAGCAGCTCGAGAAACTGCGCGAACGGACGGAGCAGTATTGTGTGGTGATGCAAACCCTGGTTCAACCGCCGAAGATTGAGACGCAATGGCGCTCGTAGTGCGCTACGCGCTTCGCATAGCGCAGCAGCGCCGGCGGTGAAGCACTGGCGTGCTTCACTACAAACATTCAGCTTCGCATAGCGGTGAAGCACTGGCGTGCTTCACTACAAACTTTCAGCTTCGCATAGCGGTGAAGCACTAGCGTGCTTCACTACAAACATACAGATGAATGACCTGAGCCTTGAGGAGATTGCCGAATACGGGAACGATACCCACCGGGGCAACCTGCTGGGCATCGAGCCGTACATGACGACGGCGGATTACGCCTCGGAAGAGGCGTTCCGCGCCAGGTTGGACGGCTATCTGAACGTCGCCCGGGAGAAGGGTTGGCTTGGCGAGCGCACAATCGTCGTCCTGCCAGAATATCTGGGTGCGTGGCTGGCGGTCGCCGGCGAGGGCCCGGCGGTTCACGCCGCGCGCAGCCTCGCCGGCGCGATGCGCGCGCTCGCACTGGGGCACATCTTCTCGTTTGCGCGGCACCTGTTCTCTGCCGGCGAGAGGGACAAAGTGGCCGCCAGTCTGTTTCGGGTGAAGGCCGATACCATGGCGCGCCTCTACCAGTCCGTATTCTCCGGGCTGGCTCGGCAATACGCCGTGACGATTGTCGCCGGGTCAATTGTGCTCCCCTCGCCGCAGGTCCGGGAGGGAGTGGTCGTGCCGGGCCGCGGGCCGCTTTACAGCGTCACGGCTGTCTACCGGCCAGACGGCCTGGCCCATCCGTCTCTCGTCCGCAAAGCCTTTCCCACCACCGCCGAACAGCCTTTCGTCACCCCGG
>DAOTXG010000077.1:0-5117 GCA_034435515.1 Anaerolineales bacterium | reverse complement strand
AAAGCGCCGCCCCGCTCCGTGATATTCGGCCAGCGCGTTGCGCGCCGTATTGAACGGCACGCCGAAATAGTCGGCCACCGCAAAGGCGGCGAGCGAGTTCAGCACGTTGTGCTCGCCCGGCAGGCGGTTGCGCGCCAGGCCGAGCGTCTCGTTGTTCTTCACCACCAAAAAGTCGTAACCCCCGGCCCCGTTCGGCTGCGGCAGGTCGGCGCGGAAGTTATCGTCGGGCCGGAAGCCGTAGGTGACGGCGGGGCGGCCCAGGTCCTGCCGTTCCTGCGCCAGGCGCTTGGCGAACACGTCGCGTGCGCAGGCGACCAACAGCCCGTCGGCGGGCAGCAACCTGGCGAAGGCGCGGAACGCTTCTTGCATCTCCATCAGCGTCGGGTAAATATCCGGATGATCATGTTCGACGTTTGTCACCACCGAGACGTACGGTTTCAAGCCCAGGAACATCCAGTCGTACTCGTCGGCCTCAATCACGAATGGCCGGCCCTGGCCCGACCGCGCATTCGTGCCGTAATCCGCCAGCACGCCCCCGACGATGAAGGTCGGGTCCAGCCCGGCGCGGTCGAGGATGAAGGCGATCAGCCCGGTCGTCGTCGTCTTGCCGTGCGTCCCGGCGACGGCCACACCCACGCGGCCCTGCATGAGTTGGCCGAGGAAGTCGGCCCGCTTGAGCACCGGCAGGCCGCGCGCTTTGGCCGCCAGCACTTCCACGTTCTCGGCCGGGACGGCAGAGGAGATGATCACTGCTTCCACGTCCGCGCCCAGGTTAACCGCCGCGTGCCCCTCGTACACCGTCACGCCCTGCGCCGCCAAAGCCTGCGCCAGGGCCGAGGGCTTTTCATCCGAACCAGTGACGCGCCAGCCTTGCTCGACCAACACCTTGGCGATGGCCGACAACCCGGCGCCGCCGATGCCGACGAAGTGAACGTGCTTCATTACACAAACACAATGATGACAAACACAAACGCCGCGCCAATCGCAAAGAAAATGTACGGCTCGCCCAGCAGTCTCGGCGGCAGGTAGGCGATGTACCGCAGCACGTTCGGGTCGGAGGGCGGCAGGACGTATTCGAGCGGATAGCCGGCCAGATGCATGTAATACCACAGCGACCCGACGATGAAGTAGCCATTAATCGCGCCCAGCACCGCGCCGAGCATCCAATCCTGCAGCTTGTCCTTCGCCAGTTTGCCCGTGAGCGCGGCCGGCAGGCCGGGCGTCTGATAGCCAAAGTAGGCCAGCCCCAGAATCAACGCCGCGCGGATGCCTACCTGGGTCGCGCCGGTCTGCGTGTCGATGGCGTCGCGCACGCCCGGCACCCATTTCTCCAGCACGTACTGGATGAAGAGCGCCAGCACCATGCTGAAGATGACGAGGATTTCTTTCGCCCAGCCCCGGAAGCCGCCGATGACTCCGAACAGAATCACAAAGAGCCAGAAGACGGCGGATAAACTCATCATGTGCGATCATCCGTCTCCACTTGCTGTGACGCACTGGCGTGCGTCACTACCAACGGTCACTACGAACGGCGGACAAACTCTTCATGCGCGGTCATCCGCCCCCTGCCCTTGGGCCAGCGCGATTAACTCCCGCGCTATTTTTTTCGCGGCGCCGGGCGCGGCGGCCGCTCGCGCTGCCGCCCGCATCTGGGCGAGCCGCGCCCCGTCCGCCAGCAGGCCGCGGACTTCGGCCCTCAACCGGGCCGGCAGGTCTTCGTCGTTTATGCGGATGGCCGCGCCTCGTCGCACGAGATAATCGGCGTTCACCTGTTGATACCGCCACGCATGTGGATACGGCGCTAAAATCGCGGGCAGGCCAAACAGCGGATACTCGCCGAGGGCTGAAGCCCCGGCCCGCGACACGACTAAATCAGCGGCGACCAACGCCAGCCCCATTTCGTGCAAATAGGGGAAGGCGTGGTAGCGAGTCCGCAACTCGACGGGCAGGGCCGCCTGCGCCTGTTCAACCTCGGCCCAGTCGAGTTGGCCGCTGAGATGAATGACCTGGTAATCCTTCAACCAGTCCGGCAGCGCCGCGAACACGGCCCGGTTGAGACTCCGCGCCCCGCGGCTGCCCCCGGTCACCAGCACCGTGAGCCGCGCCGGGTCGAGGCCGAAATGCCGGATCGCCTCCTCTCGCGCGGCCCCGATCAACTCAGGCCGGGTGGGGTAACCAGTCACCACCACCTTCTGCGAGTCAAAATACCGCCGCGAATCCTCCACCGTCACCGCAATCTTGCGCGCCAACCGGCTGATGAACTTCAGCGCCAGCCCCGGCTCGACGTCGGGCGCGTACATCACAATCCGCGTGCGGTTGAGCCACGCCGCCAGCGCGACCGGCGCGGTGACATAGCCGCCGGTCACAAAAACGACATGGGGTTGGTAAGCGCGCACGAGGCTCATCGCCTCGAACCAGCCGCGCGCCAGGCGCCACAGGTTGCCCGGCAAGTGCCAACCGACCCCGTGCACGCCACCGCCGTGTATGGCCTGGAAAGGTATCCCGGCCCGGTGGACGAGAGTTTCTTCCATCCCGCCGAGCGAGCCAATCCAAAGAATTTCTGATGGTTGATTGTCGACTGTTGGTTGGCTTCCGTCAATCAACAATCTCAAATCAGCAATCCGCAATTCACTGGCGACGGCCAGGGCGGGATACACGCCCCCGCCCGTACCTCCGGCTGAGATCAAAACTCGCATTCTCTGCCGCCGCGCGCGGGCGGTAGGTTCGTCCGCGCCCGGCCAGTTGCTCGCGCAAGACGCCCGTGTTGCGCGTCTTGCGCGGGATGGTCTCGGTCGCCTCACGCCGCGAGATGCTGAGCAGGATGCCCATGGCCATCAAGGTGACGACCAGGCTCGAGCCGCCGTAGCTGATGAAGGGCAGCGTGTTGCCTGCGAACGGCATCGCCCCGACCATCACGGCGATGTTGATCAGCGCCTCCAGCCCCACCCAGCAGGTGAGGCCCGCGGCCAGAATCGCGCCCAGCGGGTCTTTGGCCTGCGCCGCAATCTTGAACCCGCGCCAGACCAGCGTGACGAACAAGCCGACGACGAACAGGCAGCCGATCAGCCCCAATTCCTCGCCGATGATGGCGAAGATCGAATCGGTGTGCGGAGTGGGGAGAAAGCCGAATTTCTGATGGCTCTCGCCCAGACCGCGCCCGAACACGCCGCCGTTGACAAAGGCGATGGCGGCCTGCTGGACGTGCCACGAGGCCTGCGTGATGTCCTGCATCCCCAGCAAATAGTCGGCCAGCCGCTGCCGCCCGGTGGCCGAGAGTTGCACCACGACCAGCGCCGAGGCTGCGCCGATCGCGGTGACGGCGCCCATTTGCAGCAGGTCTGCGCCGGAAATGAAGAACATGAGCGTCGCCACGAGCACGATCGTGGCCGCCGCCGACAGGTCGGGCTGCAAAAGAATCAGGCCTGCGACCACCCCCACGATCACGCCGAAGGGGACGAAGCCATAGCCCATCTCGCGGATTTTCTCCCCTTTCGAGTCCAGCCAGACGGCGAGGTAGATGATGGTGACCAGCTTCGCCAACTCCGACGGCTGCACCGAGCCGTTGATGAACGAGCGCTGCGCGTTGAACGTCTCTGACCCAAAGAGCAGCACCAGTCCCAGCGCGCCAATCACGCCGACCATCATCAGCACCGCCAGCCGGCGCCACCACGGGTAGGGGAGACGCGCCGTCAGGATCATGAGCACTAACCCCAGCGCGAGCCAGCGGATCTGGCGCAGGAAGATGGTGGACGGGTCGCCGTGCAGGCGGTAGGACCAGTCGAAGGTCGAGGAGTAGACCATCATTAACCCAAATGCCAGCAATCCCCCGATCGTCACGAGCAGGATCGTGTCCACCGGCAGGCCGAAGGCCTTTTTGCGAACCGGTTGTGTTTGAGGTAGCTCGGCCGTTGTCATAGTTGCTTCTTGTGTGTCAACGGATTTCACGGATTGAACGACTTATCTCTTCCAATCCGTGAAATCCGTCCAATCCGTTGACTACAGACTCCTGACCCATTCCTTGAATTTCTCACCTCGTTCCGCAAAATCCTTGAACTCGTCAAAACTCGTGCAGCCCGGCGAGAGAAGCGCCACGTCGCCGCTGGCGGCTTTGGCGGCGGCGACTGGGATGGCTTCGACCAATTTGTCGCAGCGCGTCAGCCGCGCCCGGTCCATCCCGACCGCCGCGACGGCCTGTTCGATGAGCGGCCCGGCCTCGCCGAACAGCACCAGATGTTTCACGCGCGTCTGGGCGAGCCGCGCGAAATCTTCCCAGGGCAGTTTCTTGTCGCGCCCTCCCGCCAACAAGACAATCGGCTCGTCAAACGATTTCAGCGCGGCGATCACCCTCTCCGGCGCAGAGGCGATCGAGTCGTTGTACCACTTCACGCCGTTTCGCTCCCGCACCAGTTCCAGCCGGTGCTCAACGCCGGTGAAACCCGCCATCGCCGCCCGCATGGGTTCTGGCTCAGCCCCGGCGGCGCCGCCGATGGCGCAGGCGGCTAGCACGTTCAGCACGTTGTGCCGCCCGCGCAGGCGGATGTCCGTCACCGCGCCAATCGCCTGCTCGCGGCCCTGCCAGCGGAGCATGAGCCTCTCGCCTCTCAGGAAAGCCCCCGCCTGAACCGCCGCCAGCGCGTGCTCGCCGCTGAAGCCCATCAGCCGGCTTCGCGAAGCGGCCAGCGGCGCCAACCCCCGCGCCCCCGCGTCGTCCAACCCCAACACCGCAATGTCGTCGGCGGATTGATGGAGCAGGATGTGGCTCTTGGCCCGCGTATACGCCTCCATCGTCCCATGCCGATCCAGGTGGTTCGGCGTGATGTTCAGCACTGCGCCGATGTGCGGGCTTCGGGTCATAATCTCCAGTTGAAAACTGGACAATTCCAGCACCGCGACGTCGCCAGCCTGCATTTGGTGAACATCGGCAATTAACGGGTTGCCGATATTGCCGCCGACCCACACGCGGCATGGGGATGCCGCTGCCCCACTGGCCGCTGCCGCTGCCCCACTGGCCGCTGCCGCTGCCCCACTGGCCGCTGCCGCTGCCACGCTGGCCGCTGCCGCTGCCCCACTGGCCGCTGCCGCTGCCCCACTGGCCGCTGCCGCTGCCACGCTGGCGG
>DAOTXG010000076.1:0-8330 GCA_034435515.1 Anaerolineales bacterium | reverse complement strand
TTGTCTTTGGGGCGGGTGAAGATGGTCTGGGTGTTGCCTACCTCGATGACCGTCCCCGATTGGCGGTCTTCAGTCAGCATCATCATCGCCGTGCGGTCGGAGGCGCGCGCGGCCTGCTGCATGTTGTGCGTGACGATGATGATCGTGTAGTCCTGCGCCAACTCGCGCATTAAGTCTTCGATCTTCAGCGTGGCAACCGGATCGAGCGCGGAGCACGGCTCGTCCATGAGGATCACCTCCGGCTCTACGGCGAGGGCGCGGGCGATGCACAGCCGCTGCTGCTGGCCGCCGGAGAGGGCATAGGCGCTCTGGCGCAGTTTATCCTTCACTTCCTCCCACAGCGCCGCCTGCCGCAGCGAACGCTCGACCCGTTCGTCCAGGCTGCCCGTGAACCCGTTCAGGCGCGGGCCATAGGCGATGTTGTCGTAGATGGACTGGGGGAAGGGGTTTGGCTTCTGGAAGACCATGCCAATGCGGCGGCGCACTTCGACCGGGTCCACCTCCGGCGCGTACAGGTTCTGGCCGTGAAACAGAATTTGGCCCTCCACTCGCGTGTCGAGGATTAGTTCATTCATCCGGTTGAAACAACGGATCAAGGTGCTTTTGCCGCACCCGGAGGGGCCGATGATCGCGGTGATCTGGCGGCGCGGAACCTGGAGGGTGACGTCGCGCAGGGCCAGGCTCTGGCCGTACCAGAATCGCAAATCCGTCACCTCAAAAGCCAGGCGGCCATTCGAGTATTCCATCCGCTTCATCCGTCGACCAAACTCAAAAGCGTTTCTGCAGTCGGTCGCGCAGGAGAATGGCGACCGCGTTGGCCGAGAGCAGGATGACGAGCAGGACGACGATGCCGGCCGCGGCCAGGCGCCGGAAATCCTCCTGCGGGCGCGATGTCCAGTTGAAAATCTGGATGGGCAGGACGGTGAAAGGACTCAGCGGCCCCTCGGGCAGGAAGGCGACGTAGGTGAGCGCGCCGATGGTGATGAGCGGCGCGGTCTCGCCGATGGCCCGGGAGAGGGCCAGGATGGCGCCGGTGAGGATGCCTGGAAAGGCGAGCGGCAGAACGGTGCGCCGCACGGTTTGCCAACGCGTGCCGCCCAGCGCCAGCGAGGCGTGCCGCAAGGATATGGGCACCGCTCGGATGGCTTCACGCGCGGCGATGATGATGGTCGGCAGGATGAGCAGGCTCATGGTGAGCGCGCCGGCCAGCAGGCTGCGGCCCAGCCCGAGCGTCCTCACAAAAACGCCCAGGCCCAGCAGTCCGTAGACAATCGAAGGCACGCCCGCCAGATTAGCCAGGTTGGTCTGGATGAGGCCGGTCATCCAGTTCCGGGGTGCATACTCTTCGAGGTAAATCGCCGCCGCCACGCCCACCGGGAATGAAAACAGCGCCGTCAGGCTCACCAGCCAGAGCGAACCGGCCAGGGGGGAGAGGAGGCCGGCTTTCTCCGGGCGGCGGGAAGGGAAACTGATGAGGAACTGCCAGTCCAGCCAGCCCTGGCTCTTGAGGAAGACATCGGCCAGCAGCACGGCCAGCACCACGAGGCCGGCCACCGTCGCCGTGAAGCATACTACCGCAAAGACGCGGCCCCACCGCTTGCGGCTGGCAAGTTGCCGCCGGAATTCGGCGGCCGCAAAGACGCGAAAAGCGCTCATTGATACACCTGCCGATATTTCGCCAGCACGCGCTGGCTGACGAGATTGAGGCTAAACGTCATGACGAAGAGCAGCATCCCCACGGCGAAGATCGTCTTGAATTCGAGGCTCTGCTGTGGGTTGTCGCCGAGGCTCACGCGGGCGATGTAAGCCGTCATCGTCTCCATCGCCTTGAGCGGGTTGGCCTGCAGGGTGGTGCTCTGCCCGGCGGCGATCAGCACAATCATGGTCTCGCCGATGGCGCGTGAGACGGCGAGGAGGAAGGCCGCCATGACGCCGGAGAGCGCCGCCGGGACGACGGTGCGGAGGGTTACTTCCAGTTTGGTCGCGCCCAGCCCGTAAGCGGCCTCGCGCAAGGCCAGCGGGACCGCGTTGAGCGCATCTTCGCTTAGCGAGGAGACCAGAGGAATAATCATGAGGCCCATGACCAGCCCGGCGCTCAGCGCGTTGAACACTTGCATCTCCGGGAAAAACGACCGCAGGAGCGGGGTGACGAACGTCAGCGCGAAGTAGCCATAGACCACCGTCGGGACGCCGGCCAGGATTTCCAACAGAGGCTTGAGCACGCGCCGCACATTCCGGCTGGCATATTCGCTCAGGTAAATGGCGGCCAGCAGGCCCATCGGCAGCGCAATGCTCATCGCAATCAGGGAGATAGCGACGGTCCCCGCCACCAGGGGCAGCACGCCGAACCTGGGCGGCGCGAATAACGGCGCCCATTCCCGGCCGGTGAGAAACTCTATCACCGGCGCTTCGCGGAAGAACTCCCAGGTTTCAAAGACGAGCACGCCGATGATGCCGACGGTCGTCAGAATTGAAAGGGCGGCGCAGATGAACAGCACAGCGCCAATCAGGCCCTCGCCGATTCTGCGCCACGCGCCGCCGCTCAGGGCCGGCGATGGGGCGGGAACAGCCTGAGTCAGGAGAAGGTCAACAGGTTGCGCTTTCATGAGTTGGAAAAAGATATATGAGCCAGAGGCAATGGCATGGGGATGCCATTGCCTACAATCGGTCGGACCCCTCGGCCCGCCGCGGGGCCTGTCCTGAGCGAAGCCGAAGGGATGCGGCTGGGGAGCGTTTGAGAACACTCACTCACGGAATACGGAATACGCAATACGCAATACGTTTCAGGCTACTCGTAAGCGGTCAGGAGGCCCAGGCCCGCGTCGTACACGTTCTGCGGGACGGCGACGTAACCGACCTCGCTCACTAACGTCGGCGCATTCGTCAGATAGAACTTGACGAACTCGAGGACTTCCGGGCGCTCCAGTGCCGCCTTCCGCACGTAGATATACAGCGGGCGCGAGAGCGGGGCATATTCGCCTTTGTTCACGGCCTCAAACGACGGCTCGACGCAACCGCCGCCGCCGTCAATCGCCACGGACTTGAGCCTATCCTGGTTCTCGATGTAGTAAGCCAGGCCGAAGTAACCCAGCGCATTCACGTCGCCGCTGACCCCCTGCACCAGGACGTTGTCGTCCTCGCTGGCCGTGTAGTCGGAGCGAGACCGTTTGGCTTCGCCATTGACGACCTCGGTGAAGAAGTCAAACGTGCCGGAGTCAGTGCCGGGGCCGTAGAGCGCGAGCGGCTGATCGGGGAAGGACGGGTCAACCTGGTTCCAGCTCTTGACGGCGCTGCCTGCATCCCAGATGGTCTTAAGCTGCTCAACCGTCAGGCATTGGGCGAAGTTGTTTGCCGGGTTCACCACGACCGTCAAGCCATCCAGCCCCACCTGGAATTCCTCGTACGCGATGCCGGCCGCCGCGCAGGCTTCTTTTTCGGAGTCTTTGATGGCGCGCGAGGCGTCCTGGAGGTCGGTCTCGCCATTGCAGAACTTCTTGAACCCGCCGCCCGTGCCGGAGATGCCGACGGTGATTTTGACTTCCCGGTGCTGCGCGCCGAACTCTTCGGCTACAGCCTCCGTAATCGGGTAAACCGTCGAAGACCCGTCAATGGCGATGTCGCCCGCCAGGTCGGCGGCGGGCGCTTCAGTCGGCGCGGTGGCCGGCTGAGGCGCAGTGACTTCGGTCACTTCGGGTGCTTTGGTCGGTTGTGTAGCCGGGGGCGTCGCCGGCACCGCACAAGCGCCGAGCACCAGCGCGGCGGCGACGACGACCGCCGACCATATAACGAACAACTTTGAACTATTCATGTTCTTATTCTTCTCCTTTACTTAGCCTATTTTCCGCAGTGCCAGCCGCAGTTGCACTGCGGCTGGCACTTCAGGCCATTGTGGATAGACTACCCGGCCATGTTCAATTTGAGGCAAAGCCAAGATTAAATTTTCTTGAACAAAAGGCGAAGCCACGTGCGACGCACTTTAGAAGTGCGTCGCACGTAGTCCGGGCAGGATTTAGGGTTACACTAACAAAGCATTGCGCGCCGGGGAGGGGGCCCGGCGCGCAAGCTCATGAGGAGGAGGCGCGTACGACGCACTTTCGCAGACCCCCGAAGCGCAGCGTAGGGGGCAGAAGTGCGTCGCGCGTAGCCTGACAGGGCAGAATCAGGTGGTCACGCCGTTAGAGATAAGACCGGACTCGCCTCATAAAGTCGTTGATCTCAATCGGCTTGGAGACGTAATCGTTGCATCCGGCGGCGAGGGCCCTGGCTGCGCCGTCTCTTAACCCGCTGGCGCTGAGCACCATGATGGGTACCTGAGCCAGCGCCGGGATCGCGCGCAGGCGGTTGGCCGTCTGCCAGCCGTCGAGACGCGGCATGAACAAATCGAGCAGAACCAGCGCTGGAGGGGTGGTCTCCGCTATCTCCAGGGCTTCGACGCCGTCCCGAGCCTCGACGACCTGAAAGCCGCTGATTTCCAGCAACCGCCGGAGCAGGGCGCGGTTGTCGCGTTCGTCGTCGACGACCAGGATGGGTTTGGAAGAGGTAGCCATACATAACCTCCTGAACGGCCAATGTCGTGGTGATCATTCACATCTCTCGCTCTCGCCGGATTTGCGCGAAGCGTCCGGCGGCGGATTGCAAATCCGCCGCGAGCGTAATTCGTGTGCAATCACCAGCAATGTTGGACTGGCAAGTTGGTGGCTTCTACTATATTTTTTAGACGCGCACGGATGAAAAAAGATTCAGGATGTCCTGGGGCGTGCTGGAGGCAACAGACCTTATTAATGCTCGTCGCCCGCGTCCCTCGCGAAGCACCCCTTGGGGGCGCGGGCCCTTCGGCCACCGCAAGCAAGGGGGCAGGCGCAAAGCCTGCCCCTACAAGTCGGCGGCGAGGAGGGTGAGCCGGAAGATCGCGCCACGACCGGGGCGGCCTTCGCTCTCAACCCAGATTTTACCCCCATGCGCCTCAACGACGTGCCGGGCGATGGCTAACCCCAGCCCGGTCCCGCCGCCCACGCGGGAGCGGGCGCCCCGGTAAAAACGCTCGAAGACACGCGGTAAATCCTCTGGGGGGATGCCCGGGCCGGTGTCGGCCACCTCCAGCAAGACGTCCTCGCCCAGCCGGTTGGCCCGAATCCAGATTTGCCCCCCGTCAGGCGTGAACTTGATCGCATTGTGCAGCAGGTTGCCCAGGGCGCGGTTGATCTGCTCAACGTCGGCCAGGGCGGCGAGGCCGGGCGGCGCTTCGACGGCGAGGGTCTGGCGCTTCTGCGCCGCCTGCGGCGCGAACCGCTCGACGACTCGGTTCACTAACTCGTCAACCGGCATTGGCGTCAGCCGCACGAGCGCCTGGCCTGACTCGATCTGCGCCAGGTCGAGAATTTCTTGCGCCAATTGCTCCAACGTCTGCGCCTCGTCCCCGATTTTCTGGTAGAGGCGGCGCGTCTCAGCGGCGGAGAGAGTCTGGCCCGCGAGCAGGTTGTCGAGCAGCAGGCGGATAGAGGTCAGCGGAGTCCGCAGTTCGTGCGAAATGTTGGCGATAAAATCGCGCCGCGCCCGCCCGAGGCGCTGGAGTTCGCTCAAATCACTCAGGACGACCACGACTCCGGCCCGCACATTCTCGGCCCGGTCTTCCGCCAGGACCGCCCGGGCGCGATACGGTCGTCCATGGAGGGTGATTTGCCGGTCATGGTCTTCGCCTCCCGCCAGCGTATGGGCGACGAGTTCGTCTAACTCCACCGAGCGCGTGGCGAGGACGAGCGACTGGCCCGGCGCGGCCGGCGGCCCAAACAGCGCCTGCGCCGGCGGGTTGGCGTAGACGAGAGCACGGTCGTTATCCAAAAGCAGTACAGGGTCGGGAAGAGCGAGGCTGAGGGCGAGTCGCTGCGCCGCCTCCCGGCGAGCATTCATAGTGGCCGACTGCGCCGCCTGGTCGGCCCTCGACGCGGACAGCTCGGCTTCAATCCCGGCCGCCCGCGCCCGCCGCCAGAGGAGGAAGAAGACGAGTGCGAGGAGTGCAAAAGAGGCAGTGAGGAGCCAGGGAAGCATATCCCTTTTACCCTTCAAAGCGGTAGCCCACCCCTCGCACCGTGGTGATGCGCTTCGGCGAGGAGGGGTCGGCTTCGATCTTCTCGCGCAACCAGCGGATGTGCACGTCTACCGTGTGTGTGTCGCCGACGTAATCGTAGCCCCAGACGCGGTTGAGCAGGAGGTCACGCGAGAGCACCGCGCCCTGATTGCGCATCAGTTCGGCGAGCAGGCCAAATTCGCGGTGAGTGAGCCTCAGTTCTGCCTGCCCCAGCATGACCCGGCGCGTCACCAGGTCAAGGCTCAAGTCACCCGCCTGCAATCGGGTCGGCGCGGCGCGCTTCTCTCCTTCGGCCCGGCGCAATTGGGCGCGCACCCGGGCCAGCAGCTCACCGAGGCTGAAGGGCTTGACCACGTAATCGTCCGCGCCCGTTTCCAACCCGGTGATGCGGTCCATCTCGGCCCCGCGGGCGGTGAGCATGACGATGGGGACATTGGAATCGCGCCGCAGCATCCGGCACAGCGACAGGCCGTCGAGCTCGGGCAGCATCAAGTCGAGGATGACCAGGTCGGGGCCGGCCTCGCGCGCCAACTGCAGCCCGCGCGCGCCATCCCCCGCCGTGATGACTTCGTACCCCTCGTCGCGCAGGCGCTGGGCCAGCGTCTCGCGCACGGTCGGCTCGTCCTCGACGATCAAAATCTTGGACATCGGCTGGATTTTACTATATCGGCGCAGGTTGGGCGGGGTATCCGGGGCGTTTCCCCATAACTAGAATCCTAATTGCCAATTCTCAGAATTAAGATAGACTCTATCTGCTTCTGGCAGCCTATTTTTGGCCCCCCTGCGCCCTGCTCAAACAATCGGCGTGCGCCCGTTGGCCGGGTAGAGGCTGGCCCGGCGATTTGCTCTACATCTCTGTTGGGAGAAGGAGTATTTGCATGAAAGCACCGCGCAAAACGACGAGGCTCGTCTTCGCTGCTCTCCTGGGTGTCGCGGCGGCGATCCTGCTCTTGGCAGCCGTCCGGCGTCCGCCGTCGCTCCTCAGCCCGAGCGCCTATGAGCAGTCTCTTTACTACGTCCACGCGCAGGCCGGGGTTGCAACGCCGGCCGAGGCGCAGCGGCAGTTCTGGCTGACGCTGGCGGCTCTGTTCGCCTTGAGCCTGGCCGCGCCCCTGGTCGTGCGCGGGATCACGTACGCCCTGGCGTGGCGGCGGTCGCGCGCCCATGACAGGCTACCTGCCTCGACCCAGGGGCTGATCGCCGCAGGCAGCCTGATCGGGATCACGCTGGTCGCTTTGGCTTTTTCGTTGCTGCCCAGCGCGTCCACCGTGGCGCAAAGCAATTTTTACCAAAGCCTGCCCAATGGAAGTTACGTATTCACCAGCTACCTCCCTCCGCAGGAGGGATGTCAGATGTGCCACCTCTACTCCGGCGGCCTCCGGCAGTCCTCCACAGCGCCCGGTTCATTCTCTTCCGCGCTGATTTCGTTCAGCGCCGGCCAATCGTGGGGCGGACATGGCGCCGGTTCTCTCAATCCGGCTTACAACCTCGACACGGACGGCGATGGCTTCACCAACGGCGAAGAGCTGCAAGACCCGGAGGGTGCCTGGCCTTATAATGCGTCGGACTCGAACTATCGCGACACGGCGTACGCCTCCAGCGCCAATGACGCCAGCCGGTACCCGCCCGCGCCCTCCATCACCACCACCGTCGGCCTGGTCAACGGCCAGACGATCTCGAACAGTCTGGCGATCTATACGACGATGCGTTACGCGGCGTTGAACCGCGTGGTGTACAGCTTCCGGGACGCCGCCGGGGTCGAGGTCTATAGCCATACGGTCAATTCTCCCTCGCTGACGAACTACGCCAACTACTTCTGCCTGGGGACCAGCCCGGCGAACACCAGCCCCTGCGCGGCGTGGGATCCTGGCCTGGCGCCGAGCGGCGTGTACACGGTGACGGTCACCGCTTACGACCGCCGTAAGATCGGCGGCGTGCTCACCCCTCAGACGGACACTCATATCATCACGAACGTCACCATCACCAGCTCGACGCGCTACGCGGCGCCGACCGGCTCGGATACGGGCAACAACTGCGCCAACAGCGCCGTGCCCTGCGCCACCGTGCAGCACGCCGTGGATCAGGCGACGTCGGGCGGCGAAGTGCACGTCGCCGCCGGGACGTACACGGGCGTCAGTTTTCGCGCGGGCAGCAATCAGATGGCGCATATCAACAAGTCGGTCATCATCCGGGGAGGCTACTCTACCAGCAACTGGAACGTGGCCGACCCGGTCGCCAACCCCAC